>NZ_AJVM01000069.1:0-178672 GCF_000281735.1 Rhizobium sp. AP16
TACTAGGGGATTTGTCGGGGTGATTGAATGGCAGTGAAAATCGTCCTCTTAAGCGGGCTTTTTCGGATTCATTTTACGAGTCATCGGGGAATCCACCTTCCTATAAAGGACGAAGATTGCGGAATCGGGTTTCCCTACCGAATACACCGCCGGTCAGCGCCGCCAATTGCCAGTTTCTCAGCTAAGACCTAATAGAAAGTCCCAAGCAATAGAGGAGCGGACAATGCTGGTCCTTAATGAAGAGCAGACACGTACGGCGCTGGCCTGGCCGGCACTGATCGAGGCGATCGCCTCCATGTTTACCGGCGACTGCGTCATGCCGGTCAGGCATCACCATGATATGGAGGTGCCGGGCGAAAGCGAAGCGACCCTGCTTTTGATGCCAGCCTGGCTGCCGGGACAATATATGGGCGTAAAGATGGTCTCGGTCTTTCCCGATAATGCCACCCGCGCCCTGCCGGCGATCTTCGGCACCTATCTGCTGTCCTCCGGCAAGACCGGTGAGATGCTGGCGGTAATCGACGGCGGCGAGCTGACGGCACGACGCACAGCGGCCACTTCGGCGCTGGCGGCGCGCTATCTTGCGCGCACGGATGCCGAGAAGCTGCTGGTCTGTGGGTCGGGGCGGCTGTCGCTCAATCTGATCCAGGCGCATGCCGAAGGACGGAGCCTGAAGCGGATCGGCATATGGGGCCGCGATCACGACAAGGCGGCAGACATCGCCGGCCAAGCGCGGGCTCTTGGTCTGGATGTCATCGCCGTCACCGATCTCGAGTCCGCCGCCCGCAGCGCCGACATCATTTCCTGCGGGACATTGTCGAGCACGCCCCTGATCAAGGGCGAATGGCTGAAGCCCGGCGCGCATCTCGATCTCGTCGGCGGTTTCAAGCCGGACATGCGCGAGACCGACGACGCCGCGATCCGACGCGCAGAGGTTTTCGTCGATACGCGCGCCGGCGCTATGAAGGAAGCCGGCGATATCGTGCAGCCGTTGAAGAGCGGCGTGCTGACGGAGGATGCCATCCGCGCCGAACTCAGCGAACTCGTTCGCGAAACAAAGTCGGGACGCGCGAACGACGCCGACATCACCCTGTTCAAATCGGTGGGCGCGGCACTCGAGGATCTCGCCGGCGCAATTCTGGCCTATGAATATGCGCGGGGCAGGCAAGCGTGACATCCATGACGCCTCCGCTGCCCGAGCTGCCGGTCTCGCATGTGCTGGCCGATATCGGCACGGCCCTTGGCCGAGAGCGGCGCGCGGTGCTGTCCGCACCGCCCGGCGCTGGCAAGACGACGCTGGTGCCGCTTTACCTGTTGGGCCAGAGCTGGCGCGGCGACGGCAAGATCATCCTGCTGGAACCACGACGGCTGGCGGCAAGGGCGGCGGCGGCGCGCATGGCCTCACTGCTCGGCGAAGAGGTTGGTGGCACCGTCGGCTACCGGATGCGGCTCGACAATCGCATTTCGGCAAAGACGCGCATCGAAGTGGTGACCGAGGGCGTGTTCGCGCGGATGATTCTCGACGATCCCGAACTTGCCGGCGTCTCCACCGTCATCTTCGATGAATTCCACGAGCGATCACTGGATGCGGATTTCGGCCTGGCGCTGGCGCTCGACGTGCAATCGGCCCTACGCGAGGATCTGCGTATCCTGGTGATGTCGGCGACGCTTGATGTCGAACGGGTAGCAGTGCTGCTTAACCATCCACCTGTGATCGAAAGCATGGGCCGCGGTTTTCCGATCGACATCCGCCATCAGGACCGGCCGGCCGGAGAGCGGATCGAGGATACGGTGACACGGGCGATCCTCGACGCGCATGCGACGGAACAGGGCTCGATCCTCGCCTTTCTGCCGGGACAGGCGGAAATCACCCGTACGGTCGAAAGGCTTGAAAACCGATTGCCATCGGAGACGGTCATTGCGCCGCTTTATGGCAATCTCGGTCAGAAGGAGCAGGACGCGGCGATCCGCCCGGCGCCCAAGGGCACGCGCAAGGTGGTGCTGGCGACCTCAATCGCCGAGACCTCCATCACCATCGACGGCGTCAGGATCATCATCGACAGCGGCCTGCAGCGGTTACCCGTCTTCGAGGCCTCGACCGGCATCACCCGGCTGGAGACGGTACGCGTATCGCGAGCCTCCGCCGACCAGCGGGCCGGCCGTGCCGGACGAACCGAGCCCGGCACTGCGATCCGGCTGTGGCATCCCGGCCAGACGGCAGCGCTGCCGGCCTTCACGCCGCCGCAGATCCTCTCCAGCGATCTCTCAGGGCTAGCGCTCGATCTTGCCCATTGGGGCGTGCAGGACCCCGCCACGCTTGCCTTTGTCGATCAGCCGCCGGCAACCACACTCAGTGAGGCGCGCGTGCTGCTGCGGCAGCTGGGGGCGCTGGACGCCGAGAACGGCTTAACGACGCGCGGGAAGCTGATGCGCGATCTGGCCTTGCCGCCCCGGCTGTCGGCCATGGTGATCTCGGCAGCGGAATTCGGCCAGGCGCGAGAGGCTGCAATGCTCGCCGTGTTGCTGACGGAACAGGGACTGGGGGGGGCGAGCGTCGATCTGGAAGAACGACTCAGGCGGTTCAAGACGGAAAAGGGCGAGCGGGCCGAGGCGGCGCGCCGACTGGCCGGAAGGCTGGCGATGGCGGCAGGCGGCGGCAAGACCACGACTGCGGGTGCGCCGATATTGGCCGGCTCCCTGTTGCTGCATGCTTTCCCGGATCGCATTGCCCTGCAGCGCGGCGGCCGTGGGCGCTTCGTCATGGCGAACGGGCGAGGCGCCGAACTGCCGGAGACGGAGCGGCTGGCCGGCTCGCAGATGCTGGTGATCGCCGATCTGACCGGCCGGGCCGCGCAAGCCCGTATCCTGGCCGCGTCCGAGATTTCGCGGGGGGATGTCGAAGAGCATCTGCCGGGCGAAATCCGCACGGAAGACCAAAGCGTCTTCGACAAGGCGAGCCGGCAGGTGCGTGCGCGCCGCGTCACCCGGCTCGGCGCCATCATCTTTGAAGAGACACCCTTGCCGCGCCCATCGGGGGAAAAGGCAGCAAGAGCCTTGGCCGAGGGCATTCGCGAGCTCGGGATCGGCGTGCTGCCGTTTTCCAAGGACGCAAATCAATTGCGGGACCGGATCGACTTCCTACACCGTACGATCGGCGAGCCCTGGCCCGATGTCAGCGATGACGCCCTGCTCTTGCGGCTCGAAGACTGGTTCACGCCCTTCCAGACGGATGCGCGCGGCCTTTCCGATATTTCCCTCGGTGGGCTCTCCAATGGATTGATGTCGCTGGTGCCGCACGAGCTGCAACGCGACCTTGGCCGGATGGCGCCGACGCATTTCGAGGCACCGACCGGTCAGCGTCACCCGATCCAATATGAAGGAGAGGAGCCGCTGTTGACGATTCGCGTACAGGAACTCTTCGGGCTGAAGCAGCATCCGACGATCGGCGGCGGTCGCTTGCCGCTGGTGCTGGAGCTGACGTCGCCGGCACACCGGCCGATCCAGACGACGCGCGACCTGCCGGGTTTCTGGGCGGGATCGTGGAAAGACGTGCGCGCCGACATGCGCGGGCGCTATCCGAGGCACCCCTGGCCGGAAGATCCGGCGGAGGCCTCGCCGACGACACGAACCAAGCCGAGGGGAACCTGAACATGGCCAGTTTCTTCAGAGGATTGGACAAGATCGCGATCGCGGACGCCAAGCTGCAGGACGATTATCACACCAGCCGGCGGCTGAGATTGCAGACATTGGTGCGCCTGCGCTGGCTCGCGGTCGGCGGCCAGACGGCAACGGTGATGATCGTCGCCTTCTGGCTGAAATTTCCGATGCCGCTATTGGCCTGCTGCGTGCTGATCGCCTGCCTTGCCTGGATCAACTTCTTCCTGACGCTGCGTTACCCGCCGACGCACCGGCTGGAGCCGCCGGCCGCCTTTGCACTGCTCGGCCTTGACCTTCTGCAACTCTGTGGGCTGCTGTTGATTACCGGCGGACTTGCCAATCCGTTCTCGGCGCTGGTCTGCGTGCCGGTCATTATCTCGTTTGCCTCGCAGCCGATCCGCTACAGCATGGTGCTGATCGTGCTGGCGATGATCTGCATCACCGGTCTTGCCTTTTCGCCCTTTCCCCTGCCCTGGTATGGCGGCGTCGAAGTGAACGTCCATAGCGTCATGCAGCTCGGCGTCTGGTGCTCGATTGCCTCGACCATGGCCTTTGCCGCCTTCTATGCCTATCGCGTCTCCATGGAGGCATCGCAGCTCGCCGATGCGCTGGCGGCGACGGAACTGGTATTGCAGCGGGAAAAGCATCTGTCGCAGCTAGACGGGCTGGCGGCGGCCGCTGCCCATGAGCTCGGCACGCCGCTTGCGACCATCAGCGTCGTTGCCAAGGAGATGGAGCGCGAACTCAAAGAGGACGACCGCTTCCGCGAGGACGTGGCGCTGCTGCGCAGCCAGAGCGAACGCTGCCGGGATATCCTGCGGCGACTGACGACGCTGTCGGCCGAAGACGAGGCGCATATGCGACGACTGACGCTGTCGTCGATGATGGAAGAGGTCATCGCGCCGCATCGGGAATTCGGTATAAAGCTGGAGCTGATCGAAAAGAGCCCGAGGGCCGGCGAACCGGTGCTCAACCGCAATGCCGGCATCATGTACGGGCTCGGCAATCTCATTGAAAATGCCGTCGATTATGCGCGCAAGACCGTGACCGTCACGGTGGAGTACGACCCGGCCTTGCTCATCATCATCATCGAGGACGACGGCAACGGCTATGCACCCGACATCCTGACGCGGATCGGCGAGCCCTACGTCACGACGCGGCAGCGCGACGACACGGCCGGCGGCCTCGGGCTTGGACTGTTCATTGCCAAGACCCTGCTGGAACGCTCGGGCGCGGCCATTTCCTTCGGCAATCGCGATCCGGAGACGCCGGGCGCCCGTATCCGCGTCGAATGGCCGCGCGTTTTGATCGACAGTAATTCGACAAAATGAGTTTCACGGCTTAAAACACCGGTCGTTAAAATCAGTAGGACTTGTGCAGGCGGGATGCCGCCGGGATTGAAGATGATGACGGATAAAGAGCTTGCCGATCCCCACGCTGGGGCCAAGGATATTGCGGACCATATCGGCCCGGATGCGACATTGCTGATCGTCGATGACGACGGACCCTTTCTGCGCCGTCTGGCGCGCGCCATGGAGACGCGCGGCTTCACGGTCGAGACGGCGGAATCAGTGGCGGAAGGCGTCGCCAAATCCAAGGTCACTCCACCAAAATATGCCGTCGTCGACCTTCGCCTCGGCGACGGCACCGGCCTCGAGGTCATCGAGGCGATCCGGCAGCGGCGCGACGACACACATATCGTCGTCCTGACCGGCTACGGCAATATCGCAACGGCGGTTACCGCTGTGAAGCTCGGCGCGCTCGATTATCTCGCCAAGCCGGCTGACGCGGACGATGTCTATGCGGCGCTGACGCAGCGGCCGGGCGAAAAGGCCGAAGTGCCGGAAAATCCGATGTCAGCGGATCGGGTTCGCTGGGAGCATATTCAGCGCGTCTACGAAATGTGCGAGCGCAACGTTTCCGAAACGGCCCGCCGCCTCAACATGCATCGCCGCACACTGCAACGCATCCTCGCCAAGCGCGCGCCGAAATAACCATCATTCAGGTGAAAAATCCTTGCCCGTCGCCCATTCGGCTAATAACAGCCGCTGGGCGGCGGCGCGGGAGAAGTTCAGCGTCACCGACTTGCGCGTCGCCGGAGCCAAGCGATGCTCGGGCGCCTCGCGGATCATATGCGCGCCATAGCCGTCCGACAGGAACAGCCCGCAATCTTCCGGGAAGATATCGAGCGGCACGTCCTTATGGGTCGCGAAGAATAGGCGGTCGCAATGCTGACGATAATCCGGCCATTTGCGATCGACGCGGAAGTCCTCGATCGAGGTCTTGATCTCGATGATCCAGATCTCTCCCTTTTCCGACAGGGTGATGAGATCGGCCCGGCGGCCGCTTGCGAGCGGCAACTCCGGCAAGATGGCGTGACGCATCTCATGCAGTAATAGTTGCACGCCCCGACGTACAAGCATCGCCCGTTCCGACTGGCGGCCATCTATTAACGGATTATTATTGTAAACATTCAAAATCGTCATGAATTGCCTCGGGAACCGGCAAGAAACGTTGCAAAAAAGCCATGTCCCTTTAATTTGCGCAGCGGCGCCATTGAACTAGGAGCGCTGCCGCTTGCAAAGCAAAGTTTAATGGAAAATAAACCATATTCAAAGATGGTGAATACCATCCCATTCCCTGCCACAACGCACCAAGAGACTTCCATGCTCACCCGCAATGCTATCACCGCACTGGGCCTCGTCGCGACGCTCGCTATGGCTGGCTATGCCACCACGGCCGCAGCCACGCCGACCGCCACAGCCAATTCCGCAACCGAGACCGTAAAGTCCTTCGATGGTGATTACGGCGTGATCAGTGACAACGGCTACCAGCTGCCGGCGATCCCGATCCAGAAGGTGAAGCCGCAGTTCCGCCGCCAGATCGTGGCCTACCAGTCCAATGAGGCTGAAGGCACGATCATCGTCAACACGCGCGAGCGCCATCTCTATTATATCCTCGGCAACGGCGAAGCGATGCGCTACGGCATCGGCGTCGGCAAGCAGGGTTTCTCCTGGTCCGGCACCGCCTATGTCGCCTGGAAGCAGGAATGGCCGACTTGGCATCCGCCGAAAGAAATGGCAGTGCGCCGTCCGGAAATCGCGAAATATGTCGACGGCGGCATGAACCCGGGTCTCTCGAACCCGCTCGGTGCCCGCGCCATGTATCTCTACAATGAAAAGGGCCAGGACACGCTGTTCCGCCTGCACGGCACGCCGGAATGGGCCTCGATCGGAACCGCTGCTTCCTCGGGCTGCATCCGCCTGATCAACCAGGACGTCATCGATCTCTACAGCCGCGTTCTGCCGGGTCACAGCACCAAGGTCGTCGTGATCCAGTAATTGCTGGCAATCGGAATTTGAAAAGGCCGCCGGATATCGATCCGGCGGCCTTTTTGTTTGTACCCGAATGGTGGACGCAGGCCTATACGGCCTGCTTCGCCTTCAGTTCGATGCGGCGGCGGTGCAGGACCGGCTCGGTATAGCCGTTCGGCTGTTCGCGGCCTTTGAGCACGAGCTCGAGCGCGGCCTGGAAGGCAACCGAGCCATCGAAATTGCCGGCCATGGCGATGTAGAGCGGGTCACCGGCATTCTGCTGGTCGACCACGGTGGCCATGCGCTTCATCGTCTCAACAATCTGTGCCTCGGTGATGACCTTGTGGTGCAGCCAGTTGGCCATGTGCTGCGCCGAGATGCGCAGCGTGGCACGATCCTCCATCAGGCCGATATTGTTGATATCCGGCACCTTCGAGCAGCCGACGCCCTGATCGACCCAACGGACGACATAGCCGAGGATGCCCTGGCAATTATTGTCGATCTCGTGCTGGATCTCTTCCGGCGTCCAGTTCGGGCGCGAGGCGACCGGCACGGAGAGGATATCGGAAAGTTTGGCGCGGACGCGGCTCTTCAGGGTCTGCTGGACATTGGCAACATTGACCTTGTGATAATGCGTGGCATGCAGTGTCGCGGCCGTCGGCGACGGCACCCAGGCGGTGTTGGCGCCGGCTTTTGGATGGGCGATCTTCTGTTCCAGCATCGCCGCCATCAGGTCCGGCATGGCCCACATGCCCTTGCCGATCTGCGCATGGCCGGAAAGGCCGCATTCCAGGCCGATATCGACGTTCCAGTTCTCGTAGGCCGCGATCCAGGCGGCCTGCTTCATGTCGCCCTTGCGGATCATCGGGCCGGCTTCCATCGAGGTATGGATCTCGTCGCCGGTGCGATCAAGGAAGCCGGTATTGATGAAGACGACGCGCTCGCTGGCGGCGCGGATGGCTTCCTTGAGGTTGACCGTGGTGCGGCGCTCCTCGTCCATGATGCCCATCTTGATGGTGTTGCGCGGCATGCCGAGCACGTCTTCGACCCGCGAGAAGATCTCGACGGCGAAGGCGACTTCTTCCGGCCCGTGCATCTTCGGCTTGACGACATACATCGAGCCGGCGCGGGAATTCTTGCGGCGGCCTTTGGGGCCGACGTCATAAAGCGCGATCAGACCGGTGATCATGGCATCCATGATGCCTTCCGGCACTTCGTTGCCGTCACGGTCGAGGATCGCCGGATTGGTCATCAGGTGACCGACATTGCGTATCAGCATCAGCGAGCGGCAATGCAGCTCGAAGCTGGCACCATCGGGTGCCGTATAGGTCACATCGGGATTGAGGCGGCGCGTGAAGGTCTTGCCGCCCTTGGCGACTTCCTCCGTCAGGTCGCCCTTCATCAGGCCGAGCCAGTTGCGATAGACCTCGGCCTTGTCCTCGGCATCGACGGCGGCGATGGAATCTTCGCAGTCCATGATCGTGGTGATCGCTGATTCCAACCGGACATCGGAAATATGCGCCGGATCGACCTTGCCGATATCAGTACTTGGATCGAGGACGATCTCGATATGGATGCCATTGTTCTTCAGGAGAATATGTGAGGGTGCAGCGACATCGCCGAGATAACCGGCGAAATGCCTTTCGTCGGTAAGAGCGACAGTGCCGCTCTTCGTCGCAATCGCCAGAACTCCACCCTTAACGGCAAAGCCCGCGACGTCCTTCCAGCTGGCATCGCTAAGCGGCACAGCAGCGTCGAGGAAATCGCGCACCCAGGCGATGACCTTCTCGCCGCGCTTCGGATTGTAGCCTTTGCCCTTCTCGGCGCCATCAGTTTCGGGGATGGCGTCGGTGCCGTAGAGCGCATCATAGAGCGAACCCCAGCGCGCATTGGCGGCGTTCAGTGCATAGCGGGCGTTCATGACCGGAACGACGAGCTGCGGGCCGGCGATGGAGGCGATTTCGGTGTCGACATTGGCGGTCGAAACCGTGAAGGCCGGGCCTTCGGGAATGATGTAGCCGATCTCGCGCAGGAAGGCTTCGTAGGCGGCGAGATCCACCGGTGCGCCGTTCTTGCGATACCAATCGTCTATCGCCGCCTGCATCCGGTCGCGCTTGGCAAGCAGCTCGCGGTTCTTCGGAGCGAGGTCATGGACGATCGCCGAGAAACCGGCAAAGAAGGTATCCGCGTCGACGCCGGAGCCCGGCAGGGCCTCCTTGACGAGGAAATCATACAGGACCGGTTCGATCTGAAGCCCGTTTTTCTCGATGCGGCTCATACACTCAACTCCTCACGGCCGTTCAACGGCTCAATTCTGACATGGTGCCACTTTGCGGGCGGTTTCGCCTTCCGTCAATTTGGCAATAGTTCGAAAGATTTATGCAGTTTTGGAAACAATCAATCCGCGGCGATTCGCGGCCTGCCGCTGGCCGTCGCGATAAAGCGAGCTTCGATCAGCTTGCGATTGCCCTCAACCTCCGGCGCGTCCACCTGTTCATCCACGGCGATGACGGGGTCGACGGCACCGTTCAGCCGTGCCTGCGCCATCGCCACCGCGATCGCCCGCGCGCGCGCCATGGAGAAACTCTTCTTTTCGTCGGTAAACCGCAAGGTCTCGCCAGCGCCGTTCAGCACATAGATGCCGTCCTCCGGCATGGTGACGAAGACAGTGGCGCTGGTGCGGACCTGGCCGACAACAGCGCCGATGGCGTTGGCGACATCTGAATCAGCAGGGATGGCGCTCTCGCTCGCCAGCATCGCGGCGATGGCGGGATAATAGACCGGAGCGGAAGCGCCGAGGCCGACCAGGGGACGATCGAGCGAAACGGCAAAACGGGCGATGCCCGGGGCACGACGAAGAGCGCGATCGATCGAGATCGACTTGGCCGGATCGAGATCGGCAACGCCATCCTCGGCAAGGCAGGCGGCCAGAATGACATCGGCGGACTGGCGGGTCAGCCGATCGACGATCTTTTGTGCCAGTTCCTCCACGGATGCCGCGATCGGGCGACCGGAACCGTCCTTCATCCGCATTGCCAGCGCGAGGCCGAGCCGCGCGGCTTCCCCGTTCCACTGGCTCTGCCGGCCGAGCACATGCATGGCATCCGATGGCGTCAGGCCGCTAAGGTGCACGAGACCGCGCGCCACCAGCCGATCCAGCGTCGCCTTCTGCGAGGTCGAGGTCAGAAGTTGGTCGAGGGCCAGGGGCGCGGCACCGATCTTGTCGAACAGCGCCTGTTCCAGCGGTGTGAGCCCGCTTGCCAGATGATCCGGCACACCGGTACGCACGGCAAAGCGGCCGGCGTTGCGGCCGAGATGCGGCGCGCGCAGCTGCTGTTCCAGCACGGCAATGATGCTCTCGCTGTGCGTATGGGCGACAAGGCTGAGCGGCAGCAGGCGGCGCGGCCCAAGCTCGAAGCCGGCGACAAGGCCGCGATCGTTGATCTTCACCTCGGAATCGCCGCCGAGCCCATAGGTACGCATGGCAACCGCTTCGACCATGGTGCGATAACCGCCAACCACGGCGCCATCGGCATCGAGCCGCGGCCGGCCGGCCTCCATGACGGCGACATCGGTGGTGGTGCCGCCGATATCGGACACCACGGCATTGTCGAGACCGGTCAAGTAGCGCGCGCCGACAAGGCTTGCCGCCGGACCGGAGAGGATGGTTTCGATCGGGCGGAGCTTGGCTTCAGCGGCCGAGATCAGCGCACCGTCGCCGCGCACCACCATCATTGGCGCCGAGATGCCGCGCGCGGCGAGAAACCCTTCACAGGCGCCGACCAGCCGGTCGATCATCGAGACAAGGCGCGCATTGAGCAACGTCGTCAGCGCCCGGCGCGGACCGCCGAGCTTGGAGGAGAGTTCGTGGCTGCAGGTAACCGGCAGATGCGACAGCTCGCGAATGGCATCGCGCACACGGATTTCATGCGCCGGATTCCGCACAGCGAAATAGCCGGCGATAGCGAAGGACGAAACATTCTTCGAAAGCTCCGGTAGAGCCTCTTCCAAGGCCGTCAGATCGAGCGGGCTCTCATTGCCGTGGACATTGTGCCCGCCGGGCAGGAACAGCACGGGATCGGATCCTAACGCATCGACCAGGCCATCGCGCTTCAGATCATCAGGCCCGAAGCCGATCATCACCAGCCCGGCGCGGCCACCCTGTCCTTCGACCAGCGCATTGGTGGCAAGCGTCGTTGACAGCGATACCAGGCCGATGGCGGAAACCGGAACACCGGCCTTGGCGATGACCGTATCGACGGCGCCGGCAATGCCGACGGCCAGATCATGCCGCGTAGTCAGCGACTTCGCCTTGGCGACGATGCCATCGATTTCATGAAAGAGAACGGCATCGGTATAGGTTCCACCCGTGTCGATGCCGAGCAGGAAGTGAGATGTCACGCTAATATCTAACCTTTTGAACGGAAGGTGACCTGTTATTGCACCCTTCCCGCCTGGCCCGCTAGCTGCGAAGCGGCAAAAACAATCCTACCGTCTCGTTACCCGCATCGGCAGTCCGCCTTGCGGCTGTGTCGTCAGTTTCTGCACCGGCCATGGATTGGTCTCGTCAGTGAGATCGAAGCGGAAGCGGTGCATCATCACGGCAAGGGCGATGACGGCCTCCTGCAGGGCGAAGGTGGCGCCGATGCAGACGCGCGGGCCGGCACCGAAGGGCAGGTACTGGAAGCGGTTGATCTTGCCGCGATTCTCCGGAAGGAAGCGTTCGGGCATGAAGGCGCGCGGCTTATCCCAATAAAGCGCGTGACGATGGAGCGTCCAGGGCATGATCAGCACCGTGACCCCGGCCGGGATCTCGACACGCTCGCCACTGGGGCTTGTCCATTCATCATCGGCGATGGAGGCGCGGTTGATAGAGGGGGCCGGCGGATAGAGGCGCATCGCCTCCTCGAAGGAGGCGCGGACATTCGGCATCAGGTCAAGCCAGGCGACGGGCTCGACGCCGGTGGCAAGCACCCGGTCGATTTCCGTCTCCATGGCCTCACGAATATGCGGGCAATTGGCGACGCAGTAGAGCGTCCAGGCGAGCGCGCGGGCCGTCGTCTCATGACCGGCGCCGATGAAGGTGAGGATATTGTCCTCGATCTCCTCCATGGTCAGGCCGTCGGGGCCGGTCTTTTCCAGGAGCAGCGTCAGGAAGTCGTCGGGTGCAGACG
Organism: Rhizobium sp. AP16; assembly: GCF_000281735.1. NCBI lineage: Bacteria > Pseudomonadati > Pseudomonadota > Alphaproteobacteria > Hyphomicrobiales > Rhizobiaceae > Rhizobium > Rhizobium sp. AP16. The sequence continues at coordinate 12,146 of NZ_AJVM01000069.1, forward strand.
CACGATCCTTCCGCATCTTGTCGAGGCGGAGGTTCATCGTATCGCGGACGATACCGCGAAACTTGTCGAGCACCTTCTGGCCGCCGATGCGGGTGACGCGCGGCACCCAGGAGGGCGCCCGCAGGAGGTCCATCGGATCGACGCGGCCCATACGATGCAGCAGCTGGTTGACGTCATCGGCGAAACTGGCGCCTTCCGTGACGATCTCACCGGAAAACAGCGTCTCGGCGAGAATGGCAAAGGTAAGCTCGGTCATATCGACAGCGATATCGAAGACCTCACCCTCGCTGCCGACATCCTCGTATTTGCGGACGTAATCTTCGCTCTGGCTCAGCATCTGACCGGCAAAGCCCTGGGCGTGGCGCGGCGTGAAGACCGGGGCGACGGCCTTGCGCGAGCGCTTCCAGACCGGCCCTTCCGCCGTCAGCAGGCCATCGCGCAGGATCGGCCGGAGTATGAGCTGGCGGATATCGGACATGCGGTAATTGGCGGCATTGTCGACCAGCACATGCTTGATCAGGCCGGGATCGTTGACAATCAGCGTGCGCTCGCGAATGAAGCGCGTCATGATCCAGGGCAGCGTATAGGAGGGTTCGCCCCATAATTCGAGCGGATTGCGCAGGATGGTGCGGATGATCGTCAGCCGCGACGGCGGCACGGTGCGCGGGATCGGGGCCGGCGGAGAAAAGGCTTCCGGGATCATATCCATGAGATCAAATCTCCTCGAAAACCTTATTTTCTCGACAGTTTCGAAGTCTAGAGCAGCGACTTCAGGTCGTCCAGCTTATCATTGATAAGCCATCCATAGTAATTTTCTTCCGGCCAGACCGGCTGGCTCGCGCCCCGGTTCCTGGCGGCGAGTGCTGCGGCGCGCTGGCGAGAATTGCCGACATTATAGAGCGTCGCCGTGAGGCCGGGATTGCCGGAGATATCCATGCCGGCGATCGAGCGGTAATCGTCGATCGACTTGCGGATCGAGCCGGCGACGAAGGCGAGCGAAAGGTCCGGATCCATGATCGCCTTGTAGACGCCGCTAGCATCCTTCTCGTCCAGCTTCGCAATGCCCGAGGTGGAGCTGACGAGATCGGAAAGCTCCAGAGCAGTCAGGGGATTGATCTGGCCGAGGCCGAAGGTCTGGCCGGCATAGAAGGGCTGGAAGAACACCGCGCTGAAACGATTGTCGGGGAAGGATTTGCCGTCGACCTTCTTACCTCGGAAAGCACTGTCCCAGACATCTTCGCGGCAGGTCCAGAGGCTGTAGGAATCCCTTTTGCTCTTGCAGACGTCGAATTGCGGCCGGGCGACGAAATCGTCGATATTTTCGCCGCTATAGGCAAAGCGGAAACTCTGGCCGGCATAGGAGGCGGCCTTGACGTAGTACGACTGCAGGCCGTCATAGGCATCGACATTATAGGTATGCTCGCCGACCAGCGCGCCGATGATGTGGATCGGATCGATGCCATAGGCGCGCGCCGTCGACTTGATTTTCGACATCAGCCGGCTGTCGGTCGCCAGCAGTTCGCGGACCTTCTGGTATTTCCGGTCGAAGGTCGAGTTCGTGCCCCTCGTGCGACGCACGGAGGCGCCGGGGATCGCCGGCTGCTCGGCATTGCGGTTGCCCGGCGGCACCATGGTCGCCGCATCGGCATAGGCCGGTATCCAGGAAAGGCTGACGAGCGCCAGAAGAAGGGGGATCAGTATGCGTCGCACGATGGCTGCCCTATCGAAGTTTCATCCGATGCTTCCATGCGGCTGCCTGACGGACAATCTTGGCCGAATAAAGCCAAGTCACACAAAGAAACGGGCCCCTAACTAAAAAGTTAACGGCCCGCTGTCGAGTGATTAATATTTCAAGATGCCGCAGCCGGCATCGGTCGCGCTAAAGAATGAAGCGCGACAGGTCGGTATTGTTGGCGAGGTCGCCGACATGCTCGCGGACATAGGCGGCATCGATGGTCACCGATACGCCGGCGCGGTCCGAGGCATTGTAGGAAATTTCATCCAATACCCGCTCCATCACCGTCTGCAGACGGCGAGCGCCGATGTTCTCGACGGTGGAGTTGAGATGCACGGCGACATCAGCGAGCGCATCGATGGCGTCGTCGGTGAAATCGAGCTTCAGGTCTTCCGTCTCCATCAGCGCCTTGTACTGGCGGATGAGGCTGGCTTCCGGCTCGGTCAGGATGCGGCGGAAGTCCTCCTTGGTCAGCGGCCGGAGCTCGACGCGGATCGGCAGGCGGCCCTGCAATTCCGGCAGAAGATCCGAAGGCTTCGACACATGGAACGCGCCGGAGGCGATGAAGAGAATATGGTCGGTCTTGACCGGGCCATACTTGGTCGAAACCGTCGTGCCTTCGACCAGCGGCAGCAGGTCGCGCTGCACGCCTTCGCGCGAAACGCCGGCACCCATGCCACCGTCGCGGGCCGCGATCTTGTCGATTTCGTCGAGGAAGACGATGCCGTCATCCTCGGCGGAGCGCACGGCTTCGCGCTGGATCGCCTCATTGTCGATCAGCTTGTCGGATTCGTCGCGCACCAGTTCCTTATAGGAATCCTTGACCGTGGTGCGGACCTTCTTGGTGCGGCCGCCCATGGCCTTGCCGAACATTTCGGAGAGGTTGAGCACGCCGATATTGGCACCGGGCATGCCGGGGATCTCGAAACCGCCGGGCATGCCGGAGCCGGTGTCGGCCACTTCGATATCGATTTCCTTGTCGTCGAGCTGGCCGTCGCGCAGCTTCTTGCGGAAGCTGTCGCGCGTTGCCGGCGAGGCGGTCGCGCCGACCAGGGCATCGAGCACGCGTTCCTCGGCGCTCATATGCGCCTTGGCCTGTACCTCGGCGCGCTTCTTTTCACGCACCAGGCCGATGCCGACTTCGACGAGATCGCGGATGATCTGTTCGACGTCGCGGCCGACATAGCCGACCTCGGTGAACTTGGTGGCTTCCACCTTGATGAAGGGCGCACCGGCGAGCTTGGCGAGGCGACGGGAGATTTCCGTCTTGCCGACGCCGGTCGGGCCGATCATCAGGATGTTCTTGGGCATGACTTCGTCGCGCAGATCGGGCTCGAGCTGCTGGCGGCGCCAGCGGTTGCGCAGCGCAATCGCCACGGCGCGTTTGGCCTCATGCTGGCCGACAATGTAGCGGTCGAGTTCGGAAACGATCTCGCGGGGGGAAAAAGTGGTCATTTCGTGTGTTTCCCGTCAGGGCTGGATACGATCAAGATAGGAATTCAGGCTTCGGCATCGAGCGTCTCGATCACCACATTATGGTTGGTGTAGACGCAGATGTCGGCGGCGATATCGAGGGCGCGGCGGGCGACGTCCTCGGCGGATTTGTCAGTATCCATCAGCGCACGCGCCGCAGCGAGCGCGTAATTGCCGCCGGAGCCGATCGCCAGCGCACCGTGTTCCGGCTCGAGCACATCACCGTTGCCGGTGATGGCGAGCGTCACGCTCTTGTCGGCAACCAGCATCATGGCCTCGAGATTGCGCAGATACTTGTCCGTGCGCCAGTCCTTGGCGAGCTCGACGGCCGCGCGCATCAACTGGCCGGGATATTGTTCGAGCTTCTTTTCAAGCCGCTCCAGCAGCGTGAAGGCATCGGCGGTCGCGCCGGCGAAACCGGCGATCACGTCGCCCTTGCCGATGCGGCGAACCTTGCGGGCATTGCCCTTCATTACGGTCTGGCCAAGACTGACCTGGCCGTCACCGGCCATCACAACCTTGCCACCTTTGCGAATAGTCACAATTGTCGTCATGTAACACCTGTTTGCCCCCATTCTGGCGGGCTTTCTGCCGGGCCGCGTTTCGGCCCCGTCGAGATCTATGTAAGAGGGCTTTTTGCGATTGCAAATGCCTTCCATTTTGGAATGATGCTTGGAAGCCGGCTAGATAAGTCATTGGAGACTTAACTTCTGGATATTTGCCGATGTGCCTGATAAGGAACGGCCGTCATCCCGATGGAGCAGCCCATGGCAGAGACTGTAGCGAGCCGCACGGCAAGCGTTTCCCGAAAGACCAACGAGACCTCGGTCTCCGTATCCGTCAATATCGACGGCAGCGGCAAGTCGACCATTTCGACGGGCGTCGGTTTCTTCGACCATATGCTGGAGCAGCTGTCGCGACATTCGCTGATCGACATGGAGATCGACACCAAGGGCGACCTGCATGTCGACGATCACCATGCCGTTGAAGATACCGGCATCGCCATCGGCCAGGCCATTGCCAAGGCGCTCGGCGACCGGCGCGGCATCACGCGCTATGCCTCAATCGACCTCGCCATGGACGAGACGATGACGAAAGCGGCCGTCGACCTCTCGGGCCGGCCTTTCCTCGTGTGGAACGTCGCCTTCAGCGCGCCTAAGATCGGCACCTTCGACACCGAACTGGTGCGCGAGTTCTTCCAGGCCTTGGCGCAGAATGCCGGCATCACGCTGCATATCCTCAACCATTATGGCGCCAACAATCACCATATAGCCGAGACATGCTTCAAGGCCGTTGCCCGCGTACTGCGCACGGCAACCGAGATCGACCCGCGGCAGGCAGGCCGTGTGCCCTCGACAAAGGGCACCCTCGCCTGAGCCCCACTATGGGGGAAGTGAAGAGATGGCAAGCTATCTGATTTTGACGCCACCCGGCGGGCCGGACGAAAACCAGGACAAGACGCGCTTCATCCGCGACGGCTTTTCCTGGCGAGCCTTTCTGTTTCCGACGCTGTGGATGATTTACCACCGGCTGTGGCTGCATGCCGCTGCCGCCTTTCTGCTGCAGGGCATCGCGCTGGAGTTGATCCGCCGGCCGGGATTTTTCGCCGCCGGCATCGCAATCCTCATCGGCGTCCGTATCCTTGCGGCGCTCGAAGGCCCGAATGCTGTCTACCGTCGTCTTGCCGATGGTGGATGGAGGACGGAAGGGCTGGTTTCGGCGCAGAATCTGGCGATGGCGGAAGAGATCCATTTCTCGGGCATCGAGCCGAAGGCGCAGGAAAATATCCGCGCGAACAATTGGGATATCCCTTCCTATCCAAACAATAATAATTCTGGCCATGGCGGATCGACATTCGGTCTGCCCGGTTATGATGGAGGACGCTGAATATGCGCGTCGCGATTATCGACTACGGCTCGGGCAATTTGCGCTCGGCCACCAAAGCCTTCGAACGCGCTGCCCGCGAAGCCGGCATCGACGCCGAGATTGATCTGACCGACGATGCCGAGCGCGTCGCCAGTGCCGACCGCATCGTGCTTCCGGGCGTTGGCGCCTATGCCGATTGCCGCCGCGGGCTCGACGCCGTTTCCGGCATGGCGGAAGCCGTCATCGATGTCGTGGAACACAAGGCCCGCCCCTTTCTCGGGATCTGCGTCGGCATGCAGCTGATGTCGTCGCGCGGGCTGGAAAAGACAATCACTGAGGGCTTCGGCTGGATCAAAGGCGACGTCAAGGAGATGACGCCGAGCGATCCGAGCCTGAAAATCCCGCAGATCGGCTGGAACACACTGGATCTGAGGCATCCGCACGCGCTCTTTGACGGCATTCCGACCGGACCGGACGGTCTGCACGCTTATTTCGTGCATTCCTATCATCTAGCCGCCGACCACGCCGACGACGTCATCGCCACGACCGGCTATGGCGGGGCGATGACCGCTTTCGTCGGCCGTGACAACATGGCCGGCTCGCAGTTCCATCCGGAAAAGAGCCAGAAGCTCGGCCTCGCCCTGATTGCCAATTTCCTGCGCTGGAAGCCGTAAGGCTCGCGCTTCAAGGACAGAAACCATGATTCTTTTCCCCGCCATCGATCTGAAAGACGGCCAGTGCGTGCGCCTGAAGCTCGGCGATATGAACCAGGCGACGGTCTATAATCCCGACCCCGGCGCCCAGGCCAAGGCCTTCGAGGACCAGGGCTTCGAATGGCTGCACGTGGTCGATCTCAACGGCGCCTTTGCCGGCGAAACCGTCAACGGCGCTGCCGTCGATGCCATCCTCAAGGCGACGAAGAACCCGGTGCAGCTCGGCGGCGGTATTCGCACGCTCGACCATATCGAAAACTGGCTTGCGCGCGGGCTCACCCGCGTCATCCTCGGCACGGTTGCCGTGCGCGACCCGGCGCTGGTGATCGAGGCTTGCAAGAGATTTCCGGGCCATGTCGCCGTCGGCATCGACGCCAAGGGCGGCAAGGTGGCGGTCGAGGGCTGGGCGGAAGCCTCCGAACTCGGCATCATCGAGCTGGCGAAGAAATTCGAAGGCGCCGGCGTTGCCGCGATCATCTATACCGATATCGACCGCGACGGGATTCTGACCGGCATCAACTGGGCTTCGACACTGGAACTGGCCGACGCCGTTTCCATTCCCGTCATCGCCTCCGGCGGGCTGGCTTCAATGGACGATATCCGCCGCATGGTCGAGCCGGACGCCCGCAAACTGGAGGGTGCGATTTCCGGCCGGGCGCTTTATGATGGCCGTATCGATCCGCAGGAGGCCCTGGCGCTGATCAAGGCGGCCAAGGCGAAGGAGATCGCGCAATGACCCTGAAAGCCCGCGTCATCCCCTGCCTCGACGTCAAGGACGGCCGCGTCGTCAAGGGTGTCAATTTCCTCAATCTCGTCGATGCGGGTGATCCGGTGGAGGCCGCCAAGGCCTATGATGCCGCTGGCGCTGACGAGCTTTGCTTCCTCGATATCACCGCCTCTTCCGACAACAGGGAGACGATCTTCGATGTCGTCGCCCGCACCGCCGAACAATGTTTCATGCCGGTGACGGTCGGCGGCGGCGTTCGCGCCATCGCCGATATCCGCAAGCTGCTGCTTTGCGGCGCCGACAAGGTGTCGATCAATTCGGCAGCGGTGAACAATCCGGATTTCGTCGCTGAAGCCGCCGACAAGTTCGGCAATCAATGCATCGTCGTCTCGATCGACGCCAAGCGCCGGCGCACCGAGGCGCTGGGCGGCGACAATCAGAGCGCCTGGGAGATCTATACCCATGGCGGCCGCAACGCGACCGGCATCGACGCCGTCGATTTCGCGCGCCGAATGGTCGAGCGCGGCGCCGGCGAACTGCTCGTCACCTCGATGGACCGCGATGGCACCAAGGTCGGCTACGATCTGGAGCTGACGCGGGCGATCGCGGATGCGGTGCGCGTGCCCGTCATCGCCTCGGGCGGCGTCGGCGATCTCGATGATCTCGTCGCCGGCATCAAGGAAGGCCATGCGACCGCCGTGCTCGCAGCCTCGATTTTCCACTTCGGCACCTATTCGGTCGGCGAAGCAAAACGGTATATGTCGGAACATGGCATCGCCATGCGGCTCGACTAGGGAGGACCACGACGGATGAGCGGATTTACCCTTTCCGACCTCGAAAGGATCGTCGACGAGCGCTCCAAGGCACCGCCGGAGGAATCCTGGACGGCAAAGCTTTGCGCCGCCGGCCAGCCGAAGGCGGCAAAGAAGCTGGGCGAAGAAGCGATCGAGGCCGTGATGGCCGCCGTGACCGGCGATCGCGACAACCTCACCTATGAGGCAGCCGATTTGCTTTATCATCTTATGGTCGTATTGAAGATTGCAGGCATTCCGTTGCAGAATGTCATGGGTGAGCTCGAAAGGCGCACCGCTCAATCCGGCCTTCAGGAGAAGGCAAGCCGGTAGAACGCGATGACAATAGCGACCAAAACCCCAACCACACCCGAGACGCTCGATATTTTTCAGGCGAAGGCCTATTCGCCCTATTATTTCTTCTCCACGGAGGAATGGGCGAAATTCCGGGCCGATACGCCGCTAACCCTGACCGCCGACGAAGTGACGCGGCTGCGCTCCATGGGCGACCCGATCGACCTCGACGAAGTCCGGCGCATCTATCTTTCGCTATCGCGGCTTTTGTCGTCGCATGTCGAATCCTCGCAGATCCTGTTCGAGCAGCGCAACCGCTTCCTCAGCCTCAACGGTGTCGCCAAGACGCCCTTCGTCATCGGCATCGCCGGCTCCGTCGCCGTCGGCAAGTCCACCACGGCTCGTATCCTGAAGGAACTGCTGCGCCGCTGGCCGTCGAGCCCGAAGGTCGACCTGATCACCACCGACGGCTTTCTCTATCCCAATGCCGAATTGCAGCGCCGCAATCTGATGCAGCGCAAGGGTTTTCCGGAGAGCTACGATACCGCCGCCTTGCTGCGCTTCCTTTCGGCGATCAAGGCCGGGCAGCCGGATGTCAAGGCGCCCTGCTATTCGCACCTCGTCTATGACGTACTGCCGAGCGAATACAAGACCGTCGACCGGCCGGATATCCTGATCTTCGAAGGCATCAACGTGCTGCAATCGCGACACCTGCCGGCCGACGGCAAGATTGTACCGATGGTCTCGGACTTCTTCGACTTCTCGATCTATATCGATGCCGATGAAGATCTCATCCATAATTGGTATGTCACCCGCTTCATGCGGCTGCGCGAAACCGCCTTCCGCGACCCGCACTCCTTCTTCCACCGCTATGCCTCGATCACCGAGGAAGAGGCGCTTGGGATCGCCGAGGGACTGTGGAAGAACATCAACCTTAAAAACCTGCGCCAGAATATCCTGCCGACCCGCCCGCGGGCCGACCTGATCCTGCGTAAGGGCAAGAACCATCTGATCGAGCAGGTGGCGCTCAGGAAGCTGTAAGTCGCGGCTCTTCTGCCGCAAACGTCGTTTCCATGCCTCGCGACCGTCCGTCGCGCAGGATATGCGTGAGCATCCACGCCGCTAGCCCCGCCGGGATCAGAACACCAAGCGAAACCAGTTGCCCGGCAACCTGATGATTGAAGAGCGGGTAAAGCCAGGCGATGCCGAGAAAGACCAACGAGCTTCGGTAGTTGAAGAAAAAATATGCGATGGCGACACTTATGGGGATCGTGTCGTAGGAATAGCCGTAAGGCATCGCGACAAGCGTCAAGACAACGGTGAGGCAGACCTTGGTCGGATGATCGACGGTGGTTCTGCCGCGCCATAGCCACAGGGTTGCAGCGATGGCGGCAACGGAAAAGACCGCTTGAAATGAATAGGAGGCGGCAAGGCCGAGCCCCAGGGACCGCGCCAACATGAAGAATGTCATGGCGTTGACTTGATAACCCTGCGGATAAGGCGCCTCCAGGATCGCCGTCATCAGCGGGCGCGTCTCGGTCAAAAACAGCCGCCAGACATCGAAGCCGAAGAGCAGACCCGTCGCGATCACCAGCAAAAGCGTTGTCACGCCAGCCGAAAGAATGGCGCGGTAATTCCCGCTGGCAAGCAGGCAGAAAGGCACAAGGATGCCCAATTGTGGCTTGACGGTCAGCAGGCCAAACAGAATACCAGCGATGATTGGCCGGCCCGGAGCGAGAAGCAGCCCAGATAGCAGGAGCGCCGTCGTCAGCGCGCCGTTTTGCCCGAAGATCGCGTCCATGACGGCCGCTGGCGAAACAATAATGAGCATCCGCGCCCACCAGGTCAGATCGAGCGATTTCGTTGCCAAGAAGAGCAGGAACAGCGTTCCCAAAGTCCAGAAGAGATAGGCGGCGAAAATCGGCAATCCGGCGAAGGGAATACCGATCAACAGCATGGAGGGCGGGTAGCTCCACTCCTGATTCGGCAGCAGAGGCGACAGGAGCACGCGAAGCTCCTGTCGATAGGCCTCAACATCGAAGAGATGAGCCACATTGCCCTTTAGCGCCATCAGCGTACCAGCCCAGAGATTGGTGAAATCCCAATAGGGCAGACGGTCGGAGATGATGGAGAATCCGTCTGGCCTCAGGGTCCATAGGGATATTTCGAAATGGAGACCGCGCGCCAATCCCAAGATAACGATCAGTGCCGCAAAAATCAGCTCCGATCTCGTTCTCAACCTTATCACGACCGCCCTCAATCGCTTTGTCTTCAATACGCTTATGAGGTCACACGCCTTAACGTCAGGTTTATACGCCCACCGCTCTTTAGTAACGTCGAAGTTGCAGGATGGATGCGGTCGACGCCGTGGAAGCAGAGCCTGCCCTCGCCGCCAAGGACGACGATGTCGCCGCTGGAGAGCTTGAAGGATAGTGTGCGATCATTACGATTGAGCCCGCCGACGCGGAAGAGGCAGGTGTTGCCGAGCGAGATCGACAGCACGGGCGCCGCCAAATCCTGTTCGTCGCGATCCTGATGCAGGCCCATGCGGGCATCGTCATTGTAGAAATTGACGAGACAAGCTTCCGGCGGCTTTTCATAGCCGGCTATATTAGCCCAAAGCTCCAACAGTTGTGGTGGGATCGCCGGCCACGGCCTGCCCGTCACCGGATGGGTCGGCTGATAACGATAGCCATGTTGCTTGTCCGTCACCCAGCCAAGCGAGCCGCAATTGGTCATCCGGACCGACATCTCCTTGCCCGTGCCAGGCATGGCGGGCGTGTAGAGTGGTGCTTCAGCGACGACGTTGCGGATGGCTTCGACCAGGGCTTCCTGTTGGGGCCGGTCGAGATAACCAGGAAGATGGCGAATTCCGTTGGGAAGAAGCATCGATGTGTTCCAAGATTGGCGGTGCCGGCCAGGTGAGTACGCCGTCGCCGCACCTTTGTGCATGGCCCCTCACCCCAACCCTCTCCCCGCAAGCGGGGCGAGGGAGCCGATCTTGCCTAACGCAGTACCATCCGGGTGGGGAGGTAAGATAGCTTGCGCGGTCGCCCCTTCTCCTCGCATTGCGGGGAGAAGGCTAGGATGAGGGGCCAGGCACACAGTTGCAGCACCACCAGACTCACCTGACAAGCCCTACTTTACCCCAGCCAAACCAAAACCGCAGCCCGAAAGCCTAATCGCCGCCCGGCTTGCCGCGCATCTTCTTGACTTCCGAGCGGCCGGATTTTTCCTTCAGGCGCCGTTCGATCGAGCCTTTGGTCGGCTTGGTCTTCTTGCGCGGCGGCGGCGGTGGGGCGGCGGCTTCGAGGATCAGTTCTTTCAGGCGCTCGCGCGCATCCTCCCGATTGCGGTCCTGACTGCGGAAGCGGCTGGCTTCTATCATCAGCACACCGTCCTTGGAGACGCGACGGCCGGCGAGCCTCACGGCATTGGCCTTGACGCGGTCGTTGAGCGACGGCGAATTCACGATACCGAAGAAGAGCTGGACGGCGGTTGCGACCTTATTGACATTCTGCCCGCCGGGACCGCCCGCCAGAACGAATTGTTCCGTCAGCTCCCAGCCGGCAATGGTGATCCGGTCGTTGATGTAAAGCGCGTCGCTGGCCATGATTTTCTCCGCGCCTGTCTATCCCATATTGTTCAGCGGTTGAAAACAGCACGGCGGCAAAATGAAACCCCGGCAGACCGGCTGCCGGGGTTTCACGTGAGTCATCAATGTGATGCGACCGATTATTCCGCTGCGGCGCGCAATCCCGGGGCTGCGTCGCGGACGTTGCCGTCGACATGGTCCTCGAACTTGGCGAAGTTGGACACGAACATCTGCACCAGCTTGGCCGCCTGCGCGTCATAGGCCTGACCATCGGCCCAGGTGGAGCGCGGGTCGAGAATGGCGCTGTCGACACCCTCGACGGCGACCGGTACGGCGAAGCCGAAATTCGGGTCGATGCGGAACTCGGCCTTGTCGAGGTCACCCTTCAGAGCGGCGGCCAGCAGGGCGCGCGTCGCCTTGATCGGCATGCGCCGGCCCGTGCCGTAGGCGCCGCCGGTCCAGCCGGTGTTGACCAGCCAGCAGCCGGCGCCGTGGCGGGCAATCAGCTCCTTGAGCAGATTGCCGTATTCGGTCGGATGGCGCGGCATGAAGGGAGCGCCGAAGCAGGTCGAGAAGGTGGCTTCCGGCTCGACGACACCCTTTTCCGTGCCGGCGACCTTGGCGGTGTAGCCGGAGAGGAAGTGGTACATGGCCTGTTCCGGCGTCAGCCTGGCGATCGGCGGCATGACGCCGAAAGCGTCGGCCGTCAGCATGATGATCGTCTCGGGGTGACCGGTCATGCCGGATTCCGAGGCGTTTGGGATGAAATCCAGCGGATAGGCGCTGCGGGTATTTTCCGTCAGCGAGCCGTCGTCGAGATCCGGTACGCCATGCTCGTCGAGCACGACATTTTCCAGCACCGTGCCGAAGCGACGGGTGGTCTCATAGATTTCCGGCTCGGCTTCAGCCGACAGGCGGATGGTCTTGGCGTAGCAACCGCCTTCGAAATTGAAGATGCCGTTTTCGCCCCAGCCATGTTCGTCGTCACCGATAAGCGTGCGCGTCGGATCGGCCGACAGCGTCGTCTTGCCGGTGCCCGACAGACCGAAGAAGATCGCCGCGTCCCCTTCCGGCCCGACATTGGCCGAGCAGTGCATCGGCATGACGCCGCGTTCCGGCAGAAGGTAGTTCAGCACTGTGAAGACCGACTTCTTCATCTCGCCGGCATAGGACGTGCCGCCGATCAGGACGATGCCGTTGACGAGGTCACAGGCGATCACCGTTTCCGTGCGGCAGCCATGACGCTCGGGATCGGCGTGGAAACTCGGCAGGTCGATGATGGTCAGCTTCGGTGCGAAGCTTTCCAGCGCCGAGCGCTCCGGGCGGATCAGAAGGTTGCGGATGAACAGCGAGTGCCACGCAAATTCGGTGACGACGCGCGTCGGCAGGGCGTAATCATGATCGGCGCCGCCGATCAGATCCTGAACGAACAGATCCTTGCCGTGCACATGCGCCAACATGTCCTTATGCAGCAGCGCGAAATGCTCCGGCGACATCGGCTTGTTGTTGTCCCACCAGATCTGGTCTTCGGTCACGGCATTGCGGACGACGAACTTATCCTTCGGCGAACGGCCGGTATGTTGCCCGGTCAATGCCCGCAGTGCGCCATGAGCGGTCAGATCGGCTTCACGCCGACGAATCGCTTCCTCATAAAGATGGGACTCCAGGAGGTTATAGCGCACGCTGGCAGCGGCTCCCAGACCGATCGAGTCGAGTTCGATTGCGGGATTACGGACGCCGAATTGCTCCATCGCTTCATTCCTCTACAGGGCCGTGGCCGTTAAACTAAATGAAACCTAGTGGGGTCCTTTTAAAAGCACAAGAGCAAATAACGAGAAATATCGAATGATATCAGGTATTTAATCGATTTAGATAAATATCAATAATTTTAAATCGTTTGAATGAGCGACATCGAGACGTTTGGTCGCACAACTCCAGGTCAGGGTTTTTCCCGTTCAACAATCCACCCCTTTATCTTTGCCACAATTTGTTCCACCTTTATCCCCATAAGCGCGCCAGGTTATCGCCAACCGAGCTGGCAACCCACCTGGGCTGGTTTCCAAATCCGGGAGACGCGCACTAATGACGGAGACGAACACCATGTTGACAATCGCGCTCGTAGATGACGACCGCAATATCCTGACTTCCGTGTCGATTGCCCTGGAAGCCGAGGGATATAAGGTGGAAACCTACACCGACGGCGCTTCCGCGCTCGATGGCCTGCTTGCCCGGCCGCCGCAACTGGCGATCTTCGACATCAAGATGCCGCGCATGGACGGCATGGAGCTTCTGCGCCGCCTGCGGCAGAAGTCCGATATACCGGTGATCTTCTTGACCTCGAAGGATGAAGAGATCGACGAACTCTTCGGCCTGAAGATGGGCGCCGACGACTTCATCACCAAGCCCTTCTCGCAGCGCTTGCTGGTCGAGCGCGTCAAGGCCGTGCTCCGCCGCGCCTCCGCGCGCGAAGCGGCAAACAATGCCGGCGGCAACGCAGCACCCAAGCCGGGCGTCACCCAGCAGGCCCGCTCGCTGGAGCGCGGCCAGCTTGTCATGGACCAGGAACGCCATACCTGCACCTGGAAAGGCGAGCCGGTAACGCTGACTGTCACGGAATTCCTGATCCTGCATTCGCTGGCGCAGCGCCCCGGCGTCGTGAAAAGCCGCGATGCCCTGATGGACGCCGCCTATGACGAGCAGGTCTATGTCGACGACCGCACCATCGATAGCCACATCAAGCGGCTGCGCAAGAAATTCAAGATGGTCGATCTCGATTTTGATATGATCGAAACGCTGTATGGCGTCGGTTATCGCTTCCGCGAAGCTGCCTAGAGCCGGATGATTTTAGGTCGATTCGACCTAAAATCTGAATCCGCTCTAGAAAAAAATAGAGCATGATGTCGTCCGAAAACCGCTTACACTTTTCGGCATCATGCTCGAATAGTTAACTGGACCATGCGGCGGACAATGGAATAAGAGCATGCGGACGGGATCAACGATCCCGTTCTTCGAAAGGGCCGTTGGCTTGGCGCAGCTGGTGCAGCACAGAGATAGAGATATCGACGACGCGGAAACCCCGAGCGGTGCCAGGATCGCCCGTCGGCGCTGGACTCACCCTTTCACACTGATCCGCCGCATCTTCGGCAATGCCGTCTTTTCAAGCCTGACGCGGCGCATCCTGTTCTTCAACCTCGCCGCCCTCGTCGTTCTCGTCGGCGGTATCCTCTATCTCAACCAGTTCCGCGAAGGCCTGATCGACGCCCGCGTCGAAAGCCTGCTGACCCAGGGCGAGATCATCGCCGGCGCCGTCTCGGCCTCCGCCTCGGTCGATACCAACTCCATCACCATCGATCCGCAGAAGCTGCTGGAACTGCAGGCCGGCCAGAGCATCACGCCCGTCCCGAACGACGAAGACCTGGAATTCCCGATCGATCCGGAAAAGGTAGCACCGGTGCTGACGCGGCTGATTTCGCCGACGCGCACCCGCGCTCGCATCTTCGATGCCGATGCCAACCTGCTGCTCGACAGCCGCCATCTCTATTCGCGCGGTCAGGTGCTGCGCTACGACCTGCCGCCGGTCGACGACGAAAAGCAGAGCTGGTCGGACTGGTTCAGCGGGTTGCTCAACAAGATGCTACAGCCGGGCAACCTGCCCGTTTATAAGGAAGCTCCCGGCGGCGACGGCTCGATCTATCCGGAAGTGATGAATGCGCTGACCGGCGTGCGCGGTGCGGTCGTGCGTACCACGGAAAAGGGCGAACTGATCGTCTCGGTCGCAGTCCCCATCCAGCGTTTCCGCGCCGTGCTTGGCGTGCTGCTGCTCTCAACCCAGGCCGGCGATATCGACAAGATTGTCCATGCCGAGCGGCTGGCGATCATGCGCGTATTTGGCGTCGCGACGCTGGTCAACGTCGTCCTGTCGCTGCTTCTATCCTCGACGATCGCCAATCCGCTGCGCCGGCTTTCGGCCGCCGCCATCCGCGTGCGCCGCGGCGGCGCCAAGGAGCGTGAGGAAATCCCGGATTTCTCCGCCCGTCAGGACGAAATCGGCAACCTGTCGATTGCGCTGCGCGACATGACGTCGGCGCTCTACGACCGCATCGATGCGATCGAGAGTTTCGCTGCCGATGTCAGCCATGAATTGAAGAACCCGCTGACATCGCTGCGCAGCGCCGTCGAGACGCTGCCGCTTGCCAAGAGCGACGATTCCAAGAAGCGGCTGATGGACGTGATCCAGCATGACGTGCGCCGTCTGGACCGGCTGATTAGCGACATCTCTGACGCATCACGCCTCGATGCCGAACTCGCGCGCTCGGACGAGAAATCCCTCGATCTCGAAGTGCTCTTGCGCGACATGATCGACATTTCCCGACAGGTCGGGCACAGCAAGAAGGCGGTTGAGATAGAGTATATCGTCGACCGCAAGCCCGGCACGAAAACCAAATTCACCGCCAACGGCCACGACCTGCGCATCGGCCAGATTATCACCAATCTCGTTGAAAATGCCCGTTCCTTCGTTGCGAAGGACACCGGAAAGATCACAGTTCGGCTGACGCGCACGAGAACGCGCTGCGTCATCTATATCGAGGATAACGGCCCCGGCATTCAGGCGGAAAATATCGACCGCATCTTCGAGCGCTTCTATACCGACCGGCCGGAAGTGGAAGATTTCGGCCAGAATTCGGGCCTGGGCCTGTCGATCAGCCGGCAGATCGCCGAAGCGCATGGCGGATCGCTACGCGCCGAAAACATCGTCGACAGCGACGGCACGACGCTGCTCGGCGCCCGCTTCATCCTCTCGCTGCCCGCCGAAACACCGGCATGAGCACCGAGGCGACCAACGTCCACGCAACGGCGATCGTCGTCGGCAAGACCGGCCTTCTGTTTCTTGGGGCCTCCGGCAGCGGCAAGTCTTCACTTGCCTTTTCCTGCCTTGCCGCCGCCAAGCCGCTCGGCCTTGCCGCCGCTCTGGTCGCCGACGATCAGGTCTTCATCACCCGTCGTGACGGCGCCGTCATCGCTGAATGTCCGCCTTCGATCGCCGGCCTGATGGAGATCCGCTATACTGGTATTGTCCGACTTCCACATGTTTCTAAGGCCGAAATGCATTTCGCCATATGCCCGGTCGATCCGGCAACGGCAGAGCGGCTTCCGCCCGAGGACGAGCAGATCGATGTTACCGGATCCATCCGTCTGCCACTGATCCGGCTCTCGGTAACATCGGTTAATCCGCTCGCCGCAATTATGGCAAAAATCGCTGTGGATTTAGATTAATCGGCCATTCTCGCCGCTACAGCCACGCAATTATCGTATTTTAAGCTTGCACTTCGTCTTTTCATCGCCAAGATGTCCCCCCACTGGTGGACGACATTGCTGCATTGCGATATGGCCCACCTGTTTGCGTGTGCGATGGGAGCAGTAATATCATGATCGGACTTGTGCTTGTCACTCATGGCAAGCTGGCTGAAGAGTTTCGGCATGCGGTCGAGCATGTCGTTGGTCCGCAGAAGTTCATAGAGACGGTATCGATTGGTCCCGAAGACGACATGGACAAGCGGCGGCAGGATATACTGCAGGCCGTGACCGGCGCTGATGACGGACACGGGGTCATCATCCTGACCGACATGTTCGGCGGTACTCCCTCCAATCTCGCCATCTCCGTCATGAATAGCGGCCACACCGAGGTCATTGCCGGCGTCAACCTGCCGATGCTGATCAAGCTCGCAGGCGTGCGCGGCGACAACAACATGGAGCGGGCCTTGGTCGAAGCTTCCGAAGCCGGGCGCAAATACATCAACGTGGCCAGCCGCGTGCTCAGCGGCAAATGACGAGACAAACATCCTGCCTATGACCGCGCTCTCCCGGGAACTTCTGATCATCAACAAGCGCGGCCTTCATGCCCGCGCCTCCGCAAAATTCGTCCAGACCGTCGAAGCCTATGACGCCACCATCACCGTCTCGAAGGACGGAACCACGGTGGGCGGCAACTCGATCATGGGCCTGATGATGCTCGCGGCCAGCCCCGGCTGCAGCGTGCTGGTGACCGCCAGCGGCAAGCAGGCCACGGAAGCGCTCGAGGCGCTGGACAAGCTTGTCGCCGACAAGTTCGGCGAAGAGATGTGAGCGCCCGCCGCTCCGCTCCTCAAATTGGGATATAAAGACATAAAGACTTCTTTATATCATTATTGATTTCCAGCCTGAAGCCTGCTACACGGCATCATCCTACCACGCTGTCAGCGTGCAATTTTGTTGCATTCGGCCGAGGCGTTAGCCCAGGCGCGATTGCATCGTTCAGGCTGGAGACCCTTTGATGAGCACTGAAAACGACTACATCGTCGCGGATATCGGCCTTGCCGACTTCGGCCGCAAGGAAATCACGATCGCTGAAACGGAAATGCCAGGCCTGATGGCTTGCCGCGCCGAATTCGGCGAAACGAAGCCTCTCAAGGGCGCGCGCATCACCGGCTCGCTGCACATGACGATCCAGACCGCCGTTCTCATCGAGACGCTGGTCGCGCTTGGCGCCGAGGTTCGCTGGGCCTCGTGCAACATCTTCTCCACCCAGGACCATGCCGCTGCCGCAATCGCCGCTTCCGGCGTTCCGGTCTATGCCATCAAGGGTGAAAGCCTCGAAGATTACTGGATCTATACCGACAAGATCTTCCAGTGGGCTGATGGCGGCTTCTCCAACATGATCCTCGACGATGGCGGCGATGCCACCATGTACATCCTGCTCGGCGCTCGCGCCGAAGCCGGTGAGGATGTTCTCTCCGATCCGCATTCGGAAGAAGAAGAAATCCTCTTTGCACAGATCAAGAAGCGTCTGAAGGCATCGCCGGGCTGGTTCACCAAGCAGCGCGACGCCATTAAGGGCGTTACCGAAGAAACCACCACGGGCGTCAATCGCCTGTACCAGCTCAGCCAGAAGGGCCTGTTGCCCTTCCCTGCGATCAACGTCAACGATTCCGTCACCAAGTCGAAGTTCGACAACAAGTACGGCTGCAAGGAATCGCTGGTTGACGGCATCCGCCGCGCCACCGACGTGATGATGGCCGGCAAGGTCGCCGTCGTCTGCGGTTATGGCGACGTCGGCAAGGGTTCGGCTGCCTCGCTCTCCGGCGCCGGCGCCCGCGTCAAGGTCACGGAAGTCGATCCGATCTGCGCGCTCCAGGCTGCCATGGACGGCTATGAAGTAGTCCTGCTCGAAGACGTCGTCTCCAGTGCCGACATCTTCATCTCCACCACCGGTAACAAGGACGTCATCCGCATCGACCATATGCGTGCGATGAAGGACATGGCGATCGTCGGCAACATCGGCCACTTCGACAACGAGATCCAGGTTGCAGCGCTGCGTAACCTCAAGTGGACAAACGTCAAGCCGCAGGTCGACCTGATCGAGTTCGCCAAGGGCAACCGCATCATCCTTCTGTCGGAAGGCCGCCTCTTGAACCTCGGCAACGCCACCGGCCATCCGTCCTTCGTGATGTCGGCCTCCTTCACCAACCAGACGCTGGCGCAGATCGAGCTCTTCACCAAGCCCGGCCAGTACCAGAACCAGGTCTACGTGCTGCCCAAGCACCTCGACGAGAAGGTTGCGCGTCTGCATCTCGGCAAGCTCGGCGTGAAATTGACTGAGCTTTCTGGCGAGCAGGCTGCGTATATCGGCGTGACGCCGCAGGGTCCGTTCAAGTCTGACCACTACAGATACTGATCTAGCGATCTATATCCACAACATCTTGTGGCCCCGGCATTGACAAATGCCGGGGCTTATTTTTTGGCCGGCTCCCTTCCCGGCGATTCCCTTAGGCAGTATTGTTTTTAGACTTGATTCGTGACGAACCGGGGCTTCCTCGGAGCCATGAAAATGGGATGTCTTGTCGAGATGCGGCACATTATAGGACGGAGACAGACCGCTTATGTCTGAAGCGAAAGACAACCTGCTTGAGTCGGCGATGCCCGAAAAGGCATCTGTGCGGCGGCGGCAGGGCGGCGCATATATGCTTTTACCCTGGATGAAGTGGCGCGGGGATATGCGCCCATTGGCCTCGTTGGCGCGCCTGCTGCGCCTCAGCGTTTTTGGTGGCATTGCAACTGGCCTGGCGGGTCCTGTTCTGGCGCAGACCAGCGCAGCCTCGCCGGCGGTGGTTCGCCTCTTCACCTCCTCCGAAATGGCAGTCTTCTCCGTCATCATCGGCGTAATTTCCGCAGCGCTGCTGTCGACCGTCTGGATGGTTCGTCAGCGCGGCAACCTGGAAAGCGAGAGCCGCGAAATCCGCACAGCCCTTTCCGATGCCAACCAGCGCATCTCGCAATACCAGGCACTGATCGCTGACAAGAACCGCCGCATTATTATCTGGGACGGCCAGAACGCACGGCCGGAGCTGCTGGGCCAGCTGCCCGTCGAGACCGGCGCACCGCAGGACAACGAATTTCTCGCTTTCGGCCGCTGGATGAAATCTTGGTCGGCAGGCGAGCTGGAAAAGGCGATCGACAAGCTGCGTGGCAGCGGCCAGAGCTTCGACATCGTGGTCGAAACGAACCGCGAAGAGATCCTGGAAGCCCAGGGCCGCATCTCCGGCGGCCGCGCCTTCGTCCGCTTCATCGCGCTCAACAATCTGCGCGCAGAACTGGCCGAGCTGAAGATCGAGCGCGAACGGCTTATGACCTCGATCTCCGCCTTCCAGAACCTGCTTGATGCCATCGACCTGCCGGTCTGGCAACGCGACGCCGACGGCCAGCTCACCTGGGTCAACCATGCCTATGGCGAAGCGGTCGAGGCCGCGTCGCCGGATGAGGCTCTTCGCGAAGGCCGCGAATTCCTGACCACCGTCGCCCGCGAGCGCATTCGCGCTTCCGCCACGCCGGAATCCCCCTTCCACGACAAGATTTCCACCGTCGTTCACGGCAACCGCACCTTCTTCGATGTCATCGACGTTAAATTGCCGAACGGTTCGGCCGGCATGGCTATCGACGTTTCCGAGACCGAGACGGTGCGCGCCGAGCTGGAACGCACGCTGAAGAGCCATGCCGAAACGCTCGATCACCTGGCGACACCTGTCGCGATCTTCGACGGCGACCGGCGGCTGCAATTCTACAATCAGGCCTTCGTTCAGCTCTGGGAACTCGACATCGCCTTCCTCGAGAAGAAGCCGGATAATAGCGAGCTATTGGATCGGCTGCGCAGCGCCAAGAAGCTGCCGGAACAGCTGAACTGGAAGACCTGGAAAGACGGCGTTCTCTCCGTCTACCGCGCGCTCGATACGCAATCCGACCTCTGGCACCTGCCGAACGGCCAGATCCTGCGCGTCTTCGCCACCGCCCATCCGCAGGGTGGCGCCACCTGGGTGTTCGAAAACCTGACCGAACAGGTCGATCTCGAAACGCGCTACAACACGCTGGTCGTGGTGCAGGGCGAGACCATCGACCACCTTTCCGAAGGTGTGGCCGTCTTCGGCCCGGATGGCCGCATTCGCCTCTCCAACCCGGCGTTTCGCATCCTCTGGAACATCACCGAAATCCAGGCAAAGCCCGGCACGCATATCCAGACGCTGGCCGAAGCCTGCGCGCCCTCCTATGATCGGCCGGATGGCTGGAAGCGGTTTGCCGAGCAGATCACCAGTTTCGACGATGAACGTCCGTCGTCACAGGGTACGCTCGAGCTCTATTCCAACCTCGTCCTCGACTATGCCGTCATTCCGCTGCCGAACGCGCAGACCATGCTGACCTTCGTCAACAAGACCGACAGCGTGCGGGCCGAGCGGGCGCTTACCGAAAAGAACGAAGCGCTGCTGAAGGCCGACGAGCTGAAGAACGATTTCGTCCAGCATGTGTCCTACGAACTGCGTTCGCCGCTGACCAACATCATCGGCTTCACCGATCTCCTGAAAACGCCCGGCATTGGCTCGCTGAACGACCGGCAGGCGGAATATATCGACCATATCTCCACCTCGTCCGCGGTCCTCCTGACGCTGGTCAACGACATTCTCGATCTGGCGACCGTCGACGCCGGCATCATGCGGCTGAACTATTCCGAGATTGCGCTCGACGACCTTCTCGATGAAGTGTCGATGCAGATCGCCGACCGGCTGCAGGAAAGCGGCGTGACGCTGGAAATCACCGTGCCCGCCCATCTCGGCTCCGTCGTCGCCGACCAGCAGCGGCTGAAGCAGATCCTGCTCAAGCTTTTGACCAATGCTGCCAATTTCGCGCCCGAGGGATCGACCATCGCGCTCAAATGCGGCCGCGACGGCACGGATTTCGTCTTCTCGGTTGCCGACAAGGGTCCGGGCATTTCGGAAGAGATCATGCGAACGGTGTTCAACCGCTTCGCCTCGAGCGGCAAGGGCGGCAAACGCAGCGGTGCGGGCCTCGGCCTCTCCATCGTCGAAAGCTTCGTCAGCCTGCATGACGGCCAGGTCTCGATCGAAAGTCAGCCGGGCAAGGGAACTACGGTCAACTGCCGGATCCCTTCCGCCGAATCGCCGCACTCCGTCGCAGCAGAATGACAGCAGCAAACACCAGCATCTCCCTTTTCCTGGCAGACGACGCGGCGACCACACGGCTCGGCGAGGATCTGGCGCTGGCATTGAAGGTCGGCGATTGCGTGGCGCTGTCGGGCGATCTCGGCGCAGGGAAATCGTCGCTTGCCCGCGCCCTGTTACGCGCCCTGGCCGACGATGCCGATCTCGACGTTCCAAGCCCGACCTTCACGCTGGTACAATCCTACGAGCTGCGCATCCCGGTTTCGCATTTCGATCTCTATCGTTTGGGCGACCCCAGCGAACTCGCCGAACTCGGCTTCGACGAGGCGCTGCAGACCGGCATCTGCCTGGTGGAATGGCCTGAGATGGCCGAAAGCGAGCTGCCGAAAGAGCGCATCGACCTCAAGCTGGAACATGAAGCCGAAGGACGCCGGGCAACGATCGTGGCGCCTGCCAAGCAGTCGGCTCGCATCCAGCGCGTCCTGGCGATCCGCGCTTTTCTCGATGCCAACGGCTATGCCGGAGCCGAGCGCCGGTTTCTGACGGGCGATGCGTCACTGCGCGCCTATGAATCGATCTATCCGCAGGGCGGCGGCAACCAAGTGATCCTGATGGACTGGCCGCGCCTGCCGGAGGGACCGGCGGTGCTCGACGGCAAACCCTATCCCAAGGTCGCGCATCTGGCCGAAGACGCCTATCCTTTCGTCGCGATCGCCAATGAGCTGCGTAAGAACGGCTTTGCCGCGCCAGAGATCTTCGCGGTCGACTACGACCAAGGTATCCTGCTGATCGAGGATCTCGGCAGCGAGGGCGTGCTCGACGAAGAAGGCAGGCCGATTGCCGAGCGCTATCGTGCCGGTGTCGCCTGTCTTGCTCATTTGCACGGCTTGGCCATTCCACGAGATATTCCCGTTACACCTGGCCATATCCATCATGTCCCCGATTTCGACCGCACGGCCATGAAAATGGAAGCACGGTTGCTGATCGACTGGCACCTGCCCTGGAAACGCGGCACGCCGGCCAGCGACGAAGCGCGCGCCGACTATCTGGCAATCTGGGACGCTCTGATCGATCAACTGGACGGCGCTGAAAAGAGCCTGCTGCTGCGCGACTTCCACTCGCCGAACATAATCTGGCGGGCGAAGGAAAAAGGCATCCAGCGCGTCGGCCTTATCGATTTCCAGGACGCGATGATCGGGCCAACGGCCTATGACCTCGCCTCAATCGTCCAGGATGCGCGCGTCACCATCGAACGGCCTTTGCACGACCGGCTGATGGACGATTACCTGTCGCTCCGGCGTGCCCAGGGCAATTTCGATGAAGCCGGGTTCCTGAAGAGCTGGGCGATCATGTCGGCGCAGCGCAATTGCAAGCTCGCCGGCCTCTGGGTGCGGCTGCTGCAGCGCGACGGCAAGCCCGGCTATCTGAAGCATATGCCGCGTACGCTCAGCTATCTCGCCATCGCTTTTGAGCACGAAGCGCTTGCGCCCTTGCGCGACTGGTGCGCGAAGGCCGGAATAGGCGAGGCATAACGCCCCGAGACCGGGCGACGGTTTTCCGGCGTTATGCTAAAGGAAGACAGCAGCCGAATCACGAGTTCGAGACGAGATGACCATCAGACAAGCCATGGTGCTGGCCGCGGGGCTCGGAACCCGCATGCGCCCGATCACCGACACCATCCCTAAACCGCTGGTAAAGATCGCCGGCAAGCCGATGATCGATTATGCGCTGGACGCGCTGGCGGAAGCCGGCGTTGAGCAGGTGGTGGTCAATGTCCATCACCATGCCGATCAGATGGAGATGCATCTGCGCAACTATCGTGGGCTCGAGATCCTGATATCCGACGAGCGCGACGCGCTGATGAACAATGGTGGCGGGCTGGCCAAGGGGTTGAAGCTTCTGGGCCGTGACCCGGTTTTCGTCATGAATTCGGATCTCTTCTGGATCGGTGAAACACGGGGTCGCCCCACCAATCTGCAACGCCTAGCCGGATTCTTCGATGCCGAGCGCATGGACATGGCCATGCTCTGTGTCGCGCTCGAAAAGACCACCGGCCATAATGGCAAGAACGATTTCGGTCTGGCTGAAGACGGCCGGCTTTCGCGCTATCGCGATGTCGCTCAGAATGGCGTCGTCTATGCAGGTACGCTGGTCATGACCCCAGCCGTTCTCGACGATGCGCCTGATGATGCCTTCAACGTCAACACCTATTACGACAAGTCGATTGCCACGGGCCGGCTCTATGGCACCATGCTCGACGGCCATTGGCTGACCGTCGGCACGCCGGAGGCAGTCGGCGAGGCGGAGGAGACGATCCGGACTTTCCGGGCGTTTGCGTGAGACGATGACGGGCGGCCACCGGAAACGCATCCTGACGATCCCGGCGGGCCTGCCTTTCCTGAAGACCCTTGCCAGCGCTCTTTGCGACGGCCGGCTGACCGAGCATTTCCGTCATGATCCGAGCGATCCGCTATCGCTCGCCAAGGTCACGATCTTCCTGCCGACACGGCGC
This sequence comes from Rhizobium sp. AP16, assembly GCF_000281735.1. Classification (NCBI taxonomy): domain Bacteria; kingdom Pseudomonadati; phylum Pseudomonadota; class Alphaproteobacteria; order Hyphomicrobiales; family Rhizobiaceae; genus Rhizobium; species Rhizobium sp. AP16. The sequence goes on from NZ_AJVM01000069.1 coordinate 36,333, forward strand.
GCGGCGCGCGTATTACGCTCGGAATTCGTCGACCTGCTCGGCGGCCGTTCCGCCATCCTGCCGGTGATCCGTCCACTCGGCGAGACCGACGACGACAGTGGTTATTTCGAGGAAGCGCTGCCGGCGACCGCCGATCTGGCACAGCCGCTTGCCAATACCGCACGGCTGCTGGAACTGGCGCGGCTGATCCTTGCCTGGCGCAACAAGCTGCCGCAGATCGTCCGCGACATCCATTCGGACTCGCCGCTGGTTGCGCCCGCAAGCCCAGCCGATGCCATCTGGCTTGCCCGCAATCTCGCCGAACTCATCGATTCCATTGAGACCGAGGATCGCGACTGGGCAGCCCTTGGCGATCTCAGCACCGAGGATCATGCACTCTGGTGGCAGCTGACCGCCGAATTCCTGCAGATCGCCAGTGCCTTCTGGCCGGCCCGGCTGGAGGAGCTTGGCAAATCCTCGCCCGCCCGGCACCGCAACGCCATTCTGCGCGCCGAGGCGCAGCGGATCGCCATCATGCAGCATGCCGGCCCGATCATCATCGCCGGCTCGACCGGTTCGGTGCCGGCAACGGCGGAGCTGATCGCGGCCGTCGCCTCACTACCGCAGGGGGTCATCGTCCTGCCAGGGCTCGATCTGTCCATGCCGGAAGAGGACTGGCAGCTTGTTGCGCCGGAAACCGGCATCGGCGAAAGGGTCGATCCGACGACGCGCAGCCACTCGCAATATGGCCTGTCGCTGCTGTTGAAGCGGCTGCACACGCCCCGAAGCGAGGTCGAAACCGTTGCCGAGGCGACCGAAGACATGCAGATGCGCGCTGAGGTCCTGTCGCGTGCCTTGGCGCCCGCGAAAGCGACGAGCGGCTGGGGGGCATGGCAGCAAACACTTGCGCCCGACGCGATCAGCAACGCCTTTGCCGATGTTGCCCTGATCGAGGCGGCCAACGAGCGCGAGGAGGCAACGGCGATTGCCATCGCCTTGCGTCTGGCGCTGGAAAAGCCGGGGCAGGATGGCGGCGAAAGCCAGGCGGCGTTGATCACGCCGGACCGCAATCTGGCGCGGCGGGTGACGGCGGAGCTGGCACGCTTCGGCATCACCGCCGACGATTCGGCCGGCACGCCGCTGACCGCGACGCCGCAGGGCGCGCTCTTGCAATTGCTGCTCGAAGCCACGCTTCGCCCCGGCGATCCCGTTGCTATCGTTTCGCTGCTCAAGCATCCCCTCGCCCGCTTCGGCCTTCCGCAGGACGCATTGCAGCTCGGCGTCGACGCGCTGGAAATCCTGGCGTTGAGGGGCGGCATCGCCGATGTCGACATCGGCGCGCTGGAACCGCTGCTCGACCGGCAGCTTGCCGAACAGGCGAAGAACCGCCATACGCCGCAATGGCGCAAATCCCTGGCCCCCGAAGCGGTGGACCGGGCGCGCGAACTGGCACGCCAAGTCAGCGGAGCATGCGAGCCGCTAGCATCCGCGCTTTCGCAGCAATCGTCTGACGGCCTCCCCACCCTTTCCGAATGGGCCGAACGCACGGGCCGGGCGCTGGAAGCCGTCGCCATAGATGAGCGCGGCAGTCTGGCTGCACTCTGGTCCGGCGAGGCAGGCGATACGCTCGCCAGCCTGCTGAAGGAAATCATCGATACTGACGGGCAGCTCGAAGCGGACGGACCGCAATGGATCGATATCATGGCAGCGCTTTGTGCGGGCCAAGCGGTCAAGCCACGCGCCTTGAGCCATCCGCGCCTGTTCATCTTCGGCACGCTGGAAGCACGCCTGCAAAGCGTCGATACGCTGATCCTCGGCGGCTTGAACGAAGGCTCCTGGCCGGGACAGACCGCCAACAATCCCTTCATTTCCCGCACCATGAAGACCGAGATCGGCCTGGAGCCGCCGGAGCGGCGCATCGGCCAGCTTGCCCACGATTTCGAAATGGCAAACGGCACGTGCGACCTGATCTATTCGCGCGCATTGCGACAAGGCTCGACTCCGACCGTGGCGTCACGCTGGCTGCAGCGACTGATAGCGCTGGGCGGCAAGGCTTTTACAAGCGAATTGAAGGCGCGCGGCGATCAATATCGCCATTGGGCCGGGATGATCGATCAGGGCGAGAACCAAGCCCCGGCGCAGAGGCCGGCGCCGAGACCGCCCGCCGAACTGCAGCCGAAAAGCTACTCCTTCAGCGAGGTCGGCCGTCTGCGCCGTGACCCCTACGCGATCTATGCCCGGCGCGTGCTGCGGCTCGATCCGATCGACCCGTTCAACCGCGATCCCGGTCCGGCCGAGCGCGGCACGCTCTATCACAAGATCATCGACCGCTTTATCCGCGAAGGCCATATTGCCGGCACGCCGGATGCATCGCTGGCTATGGATCACATCCTCACCGAATTGTTCGACGCAGAGCAATTGCCTGTTCACATCGACAGCGTCTGGCGGCCGCGTTTCCGCGAAGTGGCGCGTGCGTTTCTTATCTGGGAAGCGGAGCGGCGGCCGGAGATCCGCAAGACGGCAACGGAAGTCCCGGCCGGCGTTCAGATCGAGCCGATCGGCATCCGGCTCACCGGCGTCGCCGACCGCATCGACTTCAAGGGTGGCAAGGCCGCCGATATTATCGACTACAAGACCGGCTACAATCCCTCGCCGGCGCAGGCCCGCACGCTGCTCGATCCGCAATTGGCCCTGGAAGCCTATGCGCTCAAGGCCGGCGCCTTCCGCGATATCGACGCGCTCGTCCCGGAAAATCTGCTTTATGTCCGGCTGAGGCCCGGCGACCGCTTCAAGGTCGATCAGGTCAACAACGAGCTTTCCAGTCGTGGCGGGAAGACGGAAACAAAATCGGCTCTGGACCTGGCGCAGGAGTCGATGGACCAGCTCGTCAAGTTCGTCTCCCTGCTGCAATCCGGCGAAAAGGGCTTCTCATCACGGCTGATCCCGGCGCAACAATTCGAATATGGCGGCGATTACGATCACCTCGCCCGCGTCTCGGAATGGTCGACGGCGGAGACCGAACAGGAGGGGGGCGGCGATGAGTGACCTTCCCGCTAACGAACTGGCCGCCCTGCCCGAGAGCGACGATGCCGGCGCCTGGATCGGCTGGACGACAGTGCAGCAATCCATCGCCTCCGACCCCGAGCGCTCCGCCTGGGTCTCGGCCAATGCCGGTTCGGGCAAGACGCATGTGCTGACGCAGCGCGTCATTCGCCTGCTGCTCGCTGGCGCACGTCCCTCGGCCATTCTCTGCCTGACCTATACCAAGGCCGCTGCCTCCGAAATGTCGAACCGCGTCTTCGACCGACTGGCCGCCTGGGCAACCTTGTCGGACGAGGAGTTGAAGGCGCGGATTGCCGAGATCGAGGGTGCGGAGCCGGATCTGTTTAAGCTCGCCGAGGCTCGGCGTCTCTTCGCCAAGGCGCTGGAGACACCGGGCGGGCTGAAGATCCAGACGATCCACGCCTTCTGTGAGGCGCTGCTGCATCAATTTCCGCTGGAGGCCAATGTCGCAGGGCATTTTTCCGTTCTCGATGACCGCGCCGCCGCAACCCTACTCGATGACGCCCGCCGGTCGTTGCTGACGGCGACAACGCCGCAGCGGGATGCCGAGCTTGCGGAAGCCTTTTCCTATGTGCTGGATCTCGGCGACGAATCCGGCCTGGAGACGCTGCTGGGCGATATCGTCGCCAAGCGTAACGCCATCCGCCGCTTCACCACTGACGCAGAGCGGAAAGGCGGGATTGACGCCGCGCTACTCGCCCGGCTCGGCCTTTCCGCCGGAGACACGGAAGCCGGCATCGCAGAGCAATATTGGCCGCTGCCCGGCCTTTCCGGCGCAACGCTCGAGCTTTATCTCACGCTTGCCGACCAGAAGGGCGGCGCGAAGGCGCAAGAGGTTGCCTATGCACTGCGTCTCGCCAAGCGTGAGACGCACCCGGTCGCCCGCGCGGAGATCCTCGAAAAGGTGATGCTGACCGGCAAGGGCGAGCCGAAATCCGACAGCCAGTTTTTCGTCAAGGCGATGCTGGCTGATGCCCCCGCGCTTGCCGAGGCAGTGGCTGCTGCCCGCGCCCATGTCGTCACCTGCCGCGACCGGCTGAAGCTGATGCGGATGTACCGCGCCACCCGCGCGGCACTCGTTCTGGCCGACCGGCTGAACCGCGACTATGAAGAGCTGAAGAAGCGCCGCAGCCAGCTCGACTTCGAAGACCTGATTACCCGCACCGCCGATCTTCTGACCAAGAAGGATGTCGGCCCCTGGATCCACTACAAACTGGATCAGGGCATCGACCATATTCTCGTCGACGAGGCGCAGGATACCAGCCCGATCCAATGGAGCGTCATCCAGTCGCTGGCGGAGGATTTCTTCTCTGGCGAAAGCGCGCGGCAGACGCTGAGGACCATCTTCGCGGTCGGCGACGAGAAGCAGTCGATCTATTCCTTCCAGGGTGCGCGACCCGAACGTTTTTCCGAGGAAAGCGACCGGACGCGACGGCGGGTGGCGACCAGCGGCCAGCAGTTTTCCTCGATCCGCCTGCCGCTCTCCTTCCGCTCGACCGCCGATGTGCTCGCCGCCGTCGACCATGTCTTCACCGCACCGGAAAATGCCCGGGGGCTGAGCGCTGTCGACGAACCTGTGGTGCATCGCTCCAGCCGCATCGGCCATCCCGGGGCAGTCGATCTCTGGGAGATGATCGCGCCGGAGCCTGCAGCGAAGGAAGAGGATTGGACGGCACCGTTCGATTCGACGCCTGAAAGTGCGCCGGCGGCAATCTTGGCGCGGCGCATGGCGCAGACGATCGGCAATCTCATCGGCCGCGAGACGATCATCGAAAAGGGCAAGGCCCGTTTCATCGAGGCTGGCGACATTCTCGTGCTGGTGCGCAAGCGCGACAGCTTCGTCAATGCGCTGACCCGGGCGCTCAAGCGACGCAACAATATCCCCGTTGCCGGCGCCGACCGGTTGGTGCTGACCAGCCATATCGCCATTCAGGATCTTCTGGCGCTTGGCCGTTTTCTGCTGCTGCCGGAAGACGACCTGTCGCTCTCGGCTCTTTTGAAGAGCCCGCTGTTCGATCTCGGTGAGGACGATGTCTTTGCGGTCGCGGCCCTTCGCGGCAGCGATGAAAGCGTGTGGAACCACCTGCAGAAATTCGCCGATGACGGCAATGAGCGGTTCCGTCATGCGGTCGACCGGCTTAAAACCTTTCTCGCCTTGTCGAAAAGTCTGTCCGTGCATGATTTCTATGCCCGCGTGCTTGGCAGTTTCGGTGGCCGGCGGCAGTTTCTGGCGCGGCTCGGGACCGAGGTCAGCGATATTCTCGACGAATTCCTGACTTTCACGCTCGACCACGAGACCTCCGGCCTGCCGGGCCTGCAATCCTTCGTCTCGACGCTGGAGCTGGAAGCGCCGACGGTGAAGCGCGAGCAGGACAAGGGCCGCAACGAGGTGCGGATCATGACCGTGCACGCCTCCAAGGGCCTGGAGGCGCCAATCGTCTTCCTCGTCGACGGCGGCGGCAAGGCCTTTACCCATACGCATCTGCCGAAGATGCGGCTGATCGAGACCGGCAAACAAGACATCCCGCTGCCGGTCTGGGTGCCGGTCTCGGCACTGGCCAATTCATTGACGCAGGCCGATACCGCCAGGCTACAATCGCTGACGGAAGAGGAATATCGCCGCCTGCTCTATGTCGGCATGACCCGCGCCGCCGACCGGTTGATCATCTGCGGCTATCGTGGCATCCGTGAGAATGCCGATACATGGCACGCCATGATTTCCGCGGCGCTGCGGCAGGACGGCGAACGCTGCACACCCGTCAGCTTCTCGGGGCCGGATGGCGAGTGGCAGGGGTTGAGCTGGCGCGTTTCCCAGGTCGAGCGCAGTTTCGAGCGCATGGAACAGGCGGAAACGACCGTCGATCGCGGAGCGCTGCCTGCCGGGCTCAGCCGGCCGCTGCCACCGCAGCGAAACCTGCCCCGGCCGCTCAGCCCTTCCGGCGCCGGCACCGTCATCGACGACGAGGCCGACAATCTGCTGGTCACCTCGCCGCTGTTCACCGAGAAGGCGAAATCGGATCGCTCGCTGGAAAAGGGCCGCTTCATCCACCGCATGTTGCAGACATTGCCCGAGATCGCGTCGGCGGATCGCGCCGAGGCAGCGCGGCGCTATGCCGAACGGGCCGCACGCTTCTGGCCGCAAGCGGAGCGTGATGCGCTGATCGGCTCCGTCATGGCGCTGCTGTCACACCCGGAACTACAGGGCGTTTTCAGTGCCCATGCCCAGGCCGAAGTCTCGATCATGGGCACGCTGACGCTCGATGACCAGGCCTATGCCGTCTCCGGCCGCATCGACCGGCTGACCGTACTCGACGACCGCGTCGTCATCCTCGACTACAAGACCAACCGCGTGCCGCCGCGCTCAGCCGAGCAGATTCCTTTTGCCCACCGAGCGCAGCTTGCCATCTATCGTGAGATCCTCTCGCCACTCTATCCAGGCAAGCGCATCGATTGCGTGCTCGTTTATACCGAGAATGCCTCGATCCACACGCTGTCCGGCGAGGCGCTCGCATTGACGCTTGCGGAGCTCAAGACAAAGTGAAATACCGATCATTGAAAATGAGGCACCGCGCCCTCACATACATTCCAACCGCGAATCCCGGTAAAGGAGCAGCCTATGGCTACCGTAAAAGTCGATAACGCTAACTTCGCCTCCGAAGTTCTTCAATCCGCAGAGCCCGTCATCGTTGATTTCTGGGCCGAATGGTGTGGCCCGTGCAAGATGATCGCCCCGTCTCTCGAAGAGCTCTCCGAGCAGTTCGAAGGCAAGGTGAAGGTCGCCAAGCTCAACATCGATGAGAACCCGGAACTGGCTGCCCAGTTCGGCGTTCGCTCGATCCCGACGCTTGCCATGTTCAAGGCCGGCGAAGTCGCTGACATCAAGGTTGGCGCCGCGCCAAAATCGGCTCTGGAAAGCTGGATCAAAGGCGCTGCCGCTGCCTGATCAGGTATCGACTGAATGAATCAAAAAGCCCGGCTCGTCCGGGCTTTTTATTGACTGGACGTGTTACTTCGGCGGCGTGCCGTTGTCGGCAAGGACATCGCCGACGAGATAGAGCGAGCCGCCGATCAGGATGCGTGGCGCCGGCATATTGGGCACGGCGAGTTCCCTGATTTCGTCCAGTGCCTGGCGAACCGTCGACATCGGCTCGGCCACCAGACCGGCATCATAGGCCGAATTGGCCAGGATGACCGGATCGATCATCGCCTCGCTGCCACGGATCGGCACGCAATAGACCTTTTCCGCCAGCCCGGTGAAAGCCTTGAAATAGCCGACGGGATCCTTGGTGTTGATCATGCCGATGATCAGGAACAGCGGGCGTGGCTGACGCTCCTCGAAACTGGCCATGGCTTCGGCAATGACCTCGCCGGCACCGGGATTGTGACCGCCATCGACCCAGATTTCCGCACCTTCCGGGGCGTGCGGCAACAACTCGCCCTCCGTCAGGCGTTGGAGGCGGCCCGGCCATTCGACCGATATCATCGCCTTTTCCATCATCGCCTCGGTGACGGTAAAGCCGGCGGCCTTGACGGCGCGGATAGCGGCGGCGGCGTTGGCATATTGATGCCGGCCCGGCAGGCGCGGCAGCGGCAGGTCGCCAAGACCGAATTCGTCCTGATAGACCAGCCGGCCATATTCCTCGTGGGCGGAAAAATCCTGGCCGAAGACGGCGGTTGGGCAGCGCAGCCGCTCGGCCGTCGATATCAGCACGTCGAGCGCCGCATCATAGTCCTGATGACCAATCACAACGGGCCGACCGGCCTTCATGATCCCCGCCTTTTCGGCGGCGATCAGCTCGACTCGGTCACCGAGATAGGGCTGGTGATCGAGCGAGATCGGCATGATCACCGAAACGGCCGGTTCGGAAATGACATTGGTAGCGTCGAAACGGCCGCCGAGGCCGACTTCAATGACGGCGGCATCGGCCGGATGCTCAGCAAACAGAGTGAAGGTGGCCGCCGTCAGGATTTCGAAAACCGTGATCTTCTCGCCGCCATTGGCATCGGCGATGCGCCGCAGCACTTCGGCAAAGACTGCGTCGGCCACCAGCTCGCCACGGCCGCCCTTGACGCCGATGCGGTAGCGCTCATGCCAGTTGACGAGATGCGGCGAGGTATGGACATGCACGCTGTAGCCGCCTGCTTCGAGAAGCGCGCGGCAGAAGGCCGTCACCGAGCCCTTGCCATTGGTACCGGCGACATGGATCACCGGCGGCAGCTTGTTCTGCGGATTGCCGAGGATGTCGAGAAGGCGAGTGATCCTGTCCAGCGAGAGATCGTAGCCCTTGGGGTGCAGCCCCATCAGCTTGTCGATCTCCTGCGCTGCCTCGCTCACTGCGGATTGATCCATCGCCATCACCCGCACCTCCGCCTTTCGGCCATCCGTTTCAGGTCAGCCGTTCGCCACCAGCGGCGCGGCCGCACCGTTCAGACTCTTCGCAGACACGTCATTTGCCGGAGCCTTGGTCAGGATCTTCAGAAGCGTCGCCAGGGTATCGGGGATATCGTGGCGCTTGACGACCATGTCGACCATGCCGTGCTCGAGCAGGTATTCCGAGGTTTGGAAGCCTTCCGGCAGCTTTTCGCGGATCGTCTGTTCGATGACGCGCTTGCCGGCAAAGCAGATTTCCGCGCCCGGCTCCGCCAGATGGACATCGCCGAGCATGGCGTAAGAGGCGGTGACGCCCCCCGTTGTCGGGTTGGTCAGGACGACGATATAGGGCTGGCCGGCTTCCTTCAGCATGTCGACGGCAACCGTCGTGCGCGGCAGCTGCATCAGCGACAGAATACCTTCCTGCATGCGGGCGCCGCCCGAAGCCGGGAACATCACCAGCGGGCACTTCTCGGCAATGGCGCGCTCAAACGCCTTGACGATCGCTTCACCTGCGGCAATGCCGAGCGAGCCGCCCATGAAATTGAACTCATGGACGACGGCCACGAGCTTCAAGCCGCGAACCTTGCCGACGCCGGCGACGATCGTGTCTTCCTGATCGGTCTTGACGCGGCTGTCCTTCAGGCGGTCGGTGTATTTCTTCGAGTCGCGGAACTTCAGCGGGTCCTGCGCGACCTTCGGCTGCTGCAGGGCTTCATATTCGCCCTTGTCGAAAAGATCGGCAAGACGAGCCTTGGCCGGCATCTTCATATGGAAGCCGGAGGCCGGAATAACCCACTTATTGTCTTCCAGATCCTTGTGGAAGACCATCTCGCCGGTCTCCGGGCACTTGATCCAGAGATTTTCCGGCACTTCGCGGCGGCCCAGCATGGAATTGATCCGCGGGCGGACGTAGTTGGTGATCCAGTTCAATTCGCAAACTCCTGATCGACTGAATTAATCGATATCGTAGTCGTCAACTAATGCCCACGGGCCTTTTCTTCAACCTCTTCGGATTGAGGGGCCAGCCTTTGTGGGAAAATTATTCGGCGGCAACAAGGCGCGCGGAGCGCGTTCCCGTCGACAGGCCGCGCACCAGTGTCGCAACGGCCTGGATGGTATCGGCGCCGGCCTTGCCGTCCTTGGTCAGGCTGGTGGCGATCTGATTGACGATCGCCGTACCGACGACGACGCCATCCGCGGAGGCGCCGATAAGCTTCGCATGCTCGGCCGTCTTGACGCCGAAGCCGACGCAGACCGGCAGATCGGTATGCTGCTTGATGCGCTTGACGGCACCGGAGACCAGCGACGGATCCGGCAGGGCCGAACCGGTGATGCCGTTCATCGAGACATAATAGACGAAGCCGGATGTATTTTTCAGCACGGCCGGCAGGCGCTTTTCATCGGTGGTCGGTGTTGCCAAGCGGATGAAGTTGATGCCCTTGCGGATCGCCGGGATGCAGAGCTCGTCATCCATTTCCGGCGGCAGGTCGACAACGATCAGGCCGTCGATACCGGCGGCGATCGCGTCATCGAGGAAGGTCTCGACGCCATAGATATAGATGGGATTGTAGTAGCCCATCAGCACGATCGGCGTATCGCCGTCCGTCTTGCGGAAATCGGCGGCGAGCTGCAGCGTCTTCTTCAGCGTCTGGCCGGCCTTCAGCGCGCGCTGACCGGCGAGCTGGATCGCCGGGCCGTCGGCCATCGGGTCGGAAAAGGGCATGCCGAGCTCGATGACGTCGGCGCCGGCTTCCGGCAGCGCCTTCATAATGCCGAGCGAGGTGTCGTAATCGGGATCGCCGCCCATGAAATAGGTGACGAGCGCCGGGCGGCCTTCAGCCTTCAGAGCGGCGAAGCGTTTGTCCATACGTGCGGTCATGATGTCTAACTCACATTCCCAAAATCTTGGCCACGGTGAAGATGTCCTTGTCGCCGCGACCGGAGAGATTCATCAGGATGATCTCGTCCTTGCCCATCTTCGGCGCGCGCTTGATGACTTCGGCGAGGGCGTGGCTCGGCTCCAGCGCCGGAATGATGCCTTCAAGGCGCGTCAGCGTCTGGAACGCTTCCAGCGCTTCATGGTCCATGATCGGCACATATTCGGCGCGGCCGATATCGTTCAGCCAGGAATGTTCCGGGCCAATACCGGGATAGTCGAGGCCAGCCGAAATCGAATGTCCTTCCTTGATCTGGCCGTCGCCGTCCTGCAGCAGGTAGGTGCGGTTGCCGTGCAGTACGCCGGGCGAACCGGCGGTGATCGAGGCGCAATGCTCGTCGCCCTGCAGGCCCTTGCCGCCGGCTTCGACGCCGACGATCTTGACGCTCTCGTCATCGAGGAAGGGATGGAAGATGCCGATCGCGTTCGAACCGCCGCCGACAGCAGCGATAACGAGATCCGGCAGGCGGCCTTCAGCTTCCAGCATCTGCTGCTTGGCTTCCGTGCCGATCACGGCCTGGAAGTCGCGGACCATTTCCGGATAGGGATGCGGGCCGGCAGCCGTGCCGATCAGGTAATAGGTGTCGTCGACATTGGTGACCCAATCGCGAAGAGCCTCGTTCATGGCGTCCTTCAGCGTGCCGCTGCCGGCCGTCACCGGAATGACTTCGGCGCCCAGAAGCTTCATGCGGAAAACGTTCGGAGCCTGACGCTCGACATCGGTCGCGCCCATGTAGACGACGCAGGGCAGGCCGAAGCGTGCGGCAACGGTCGCCGAGGCAACACCATGCTGGCCGGCGCCGGTCTCGGCGATGATGCGGGTCTTGCCCATGCGCTTGGCAAGCAGGATCTGGCCGATGCAATTGTTGATCTTGTGCGAGCCGGTATGGTTCAGCTCTTCGCGCTTGAAATAGATCTTGGCGCCGCCAAGCTCGGCCGTCAGGCGCTCGGCGAAATAAAGCGGGCTCGGGCGGCCGATATAATGGGTACCGAGCGACTTCAGCTCCGCCTGGAAGGCTGGATCGTTCTTCGCCTTTTCCCATTCTTCCTGCAGGTCCAGGATCAGCGGCATCAACGTCTCAGCGACGAAGCGGCCACCATAAATACCGAAACGGCCATCCTCATCGGGACCGGCGCGGAAGGAATTCAGCTTTGGCGTCTGGTTCACTCTTAACTCCCTGCTGCCGGTTCCGGCAGGCATGCTTCTGCAACAGCGTCGAAAAATTCGTCGATCTTTTTCGGATCCTTCACACCCGGCGCGCTTTCGACGCCGGAGGAGAGATCGATGCCCGTGGCCCTGGTGGATGCCAGTGCCTGGGCGAAATTATCCTTGTTCACGCCGCCGGACAGCATGTAGTCGACGCGATCGTCGAGCCAGCTCATCAGGCTCCAGTCGAAAGACACGCCGTTTCCGCCCGGCAACTCCGAACCAGCTGGCGGCTTGGCGTCGAACAGGAAGCGGTCGGCAATACCGATATAGGCTTCGACCCGCTTCAGATCGTCGGCGTCACGCACCGACATGGCCTTCATGACCGGCAGATTATAGACCGCTTTGATCGTCAGCACACGCTCCGGGCTTTCATTGCCATGAAGCTGGAGAATATCCGGACGCACCAGCGAGATGATCTCATCGAGATCGTCATTGGTCGGATTGACAGTTACCGCGACGATCTTCGCCTTGCCGCGAGCGCGCTCGGCAAGCTTGCCGGCAAGATCGGGCTCTATATAGCGGGGGCTTTTTTCAAAGAAGATAAAACCGACATGCGTGGCGCCGCGCTCAAGCGCACGATCCATAGCTTCCGGCGTTTTCAGACCGCAAATTTTGATATCGGGGTTCATGGCAGCGGAGTGACATGAAAATTAGAAAGAGTCGAGCCTAAAGGCGACAAACTGGGAATTTTACGCGCCTCTGATGAAGCCGAATATGGCTCAATCGAAGTCAATTGCATGCAGGTGGCTGCCATGGCGTTTCAACCAGGCCTTGGCCTCGTCCATCTCCGGGCAAAGCTTGCGGCACAGCGCCCAGAAGCGCGGGCCGTGGTTCATTTCGCGCAAGTGCGCGACCTCGTGGGCGGCGAGATAGTCGATGACCAGCGGCGGCGCCATGACGATCCGCCAGGAGAAGCTCAGATTTCCCTCGGACGAGCAGGACCCCCAGCGGCTGCGGGTGTCCTTCATGCTGATCGAGGAGACAGGCGCACGGATCGCTCCCGCATGCAGCTTTACCAGCCTTTCCAGATCAGCGCGGGCCTCCTTCTTGAGGAAAGTGGCGATGCGCCGGCCCGCATGTTCCGGCATGCCGCTGACGCGCAGGACCGGCACGCCATCGATGACGATCGCCTCGGTCAGGCCGCGCAGCGTGCCGGTGTGCTCGATGCGATGGCGGATGCCGCGCAGGAGAATTTCGCCGCCGCTTCTCAGGCTGCTTTCGGTGGAGAATTTCGCAAGCTTGGTCAAAAGCCAGCCCTGGTGGCGGTCGAGGAAGGCGTTGACCTCGCGCGCTGCCAGGCCACGCGGAATGGTCATCTTCAGCGCCCGTCCGCCGGGTTCGATGCGAAGCGTGATCCGTGTCGCCCGCTCATTCTGGCGGATCGTCAGCGGCATCAAGCGGCCGGCCACCTCCAGCGTGCGCGTTTCCGGCGCAGGCGGCTGGGGAGCGGATCGGCGGGATCTGGACAGAAGCGGAAACATGAGAGGCAGTTTTATACGATTCGCTCGGGTTTCTGGCAAAGAAAAACCGGCATCAGATGATGCCGGTTTTGTGGGGAGGTTGATTATCGATTACGGCGTCTGGAATTCCGGAGCCGGACCGTTATCATCATTGCGCTTGACGTTGTTGCGGTCGCGCATGAAGCGATCGAATTCGTCCTGATCCTTGGCGCGGCGAAGCTCGCGGACATAGGTATCGAAGTCGGCACGCATTTCATCGAGCTTGCGGCGTTCTTCTTCAAGACGCTCCAGCTCTGCCCGGCGCCAATCGTCGAATGCGACGTTGCCGGTGGTGAAATGGGCGCGGTGACGACCACGGTGGCGACCGCAGCCGGAGAAGCCGCTAAACACGCCGTCGGCCTTCTCGTTCACATCCCGTTTGAAATCCCTCAGGCGTTCGCCGAAGAGAATATAGGCAAGCATGGCGAGGCCGAGCGGCCAGAAGACCACGAAGCCAAGCACCATCAGAGCAATGGTGGCCGGAGTCCAATCCGGACGAAGCAATGCTGACTGGTTCATCGTGAGGTATCCTCGCAGTAAGTCGGTCCGACCACATGCCGAACCGCTGGAATCGAGATGGTTACCTCTTCGCGAGCCTTCAATGGTATTTGCCGGGGAAATCGAGCAAGCCTTTGATTCAAGCTCAATAATTCAGCAAAAGCTAATTCTTTGCGATCTCAGGCGGTTTTGCCGCCCTTGATCACACGCTTGACGACCGGCTTGCCGCTGCGTGCATGCTCGCGGGCAAAGGCGATAATGCGCGGTGCAATCTCGCGGCGGAAGCGCGAACCGTTGAAGACGCCGTAGTGGCCAACATCGGGCTGCAGGTAATGCATCCGCATGTCGTCGGGAATATTTGTGCAGATGGTCTGCGCCGCCCCGGTCTGGCCGACGCCGGAGATATCGTCGTTCTCGCCCTCGACCGTCAGCAGCGCGACATTGCGGATGGCTGCGGGATCGACGCGCTGGCCGCGATGCAGCAGCTCACCCTTCGGCAGCGCATGCTTGATGAAAACCTCATCGACGGTCTGCAGATAGAATTCCGCCGTCAGGTCCATGACCGCCAGATATTCATCATAGAAATCGCGGTGCTTCTCCGCCGGCTCGCCGTCGTTCTTGACGAGGTGCATGAAGAAGTCCTTGTGGGCGATCATGTGCCGATCGAGGTTCATCGACATGAAGCCGGAGAGCTGCAGGAAGCCGGGATAGACCGGCCGCATGAAGCCCGGCTGCGGCCAGGGCACGTTCATGACGACATTGTCGGCGAACCATTCCAGCGGCTTGTCCTTGGCGAGCTGGTTGACGGCCGTCGGATTGATGCGCGTGTCGATCGGCCCGCCCATCAGCGTCATCGACGCAGGCGACAGCGGATCACCAGCCGCTTCCATCACCGCAGCTGCGGCCAGAACCGGGACTGAAGGCTGACAGACGGCGACGACATGGGTGTCGGGACCGAGATGGTGCAGCATCTCGATGACGTAATCGATATAATCCTCCAGATCGAAGGTGCCCTCGGTCATCGGCACCATGCGGGCGTCGATCCAGTCGGTAATGTAGATATCGGCGCTCGGCAGCAGCGCTTCGACGGTGCCGCGCAGCAGCGTCGCATAGTGGCCGGACATCGGCGCGACGATCAGGATGCGCGGATCGCTGCCATGGCCGGCAGGCAGGCTGCGCTCGAAATGGATCAGATTGCAGAAGGGCTTCTTCCAGACGACCTTTTCATGGACCGAAACCGGCTTGCCGTCGATCTGGGTTTCAGGGAGCCCGAATTCCGGTTTGCCATAGCGCCGCGTGGTGCGCTCGAACATCTCGAGACTTGCCGTCATCGTGCGGCCAAGCACCGTATGGGAGAGTGGATTGAGCGGATTGGCGTAGGCCAGGCGCATCATGTCGGCGGCGGCGCGGAAAGGCGCAAGGGCGGCATGATTGAGTTCATAAAACTGATAAAACATCGGAAAGCGTCTCCTCTCGAGAAGCTGGTGCCAAGCCTCGAAAATCAGCGATTTCCAGAAAGCTTAAATGCGCCTTTAAGCGTTACTGCGTCCTCCGCAACGTGCTCCCGGACACGCTGCACAATCAGATAACGACCGCTCCCCACGCGTGGTCTTCATCCTTCAAGCCAGAATAGCATCTTTTGCTGCAAGGCAACATCAATTTTGCATCGCACCAACCAGCAAAAATGCCGGGGAGCAAGTTCCCCGGCATCCAGAATGGTCTCAAAACCTTAACGCACCGACTATCAGGCGTCGGCCAGGAACGTCTGGCGCTGCGAGCCGAGGCCTTCCATGCCGAGCTCGACGACATCGCCGGCCTTCAAGAACTGCGGCGGCTTCATGCCCATGCCGACGCCGGGAGGCGTGCCGGTGGAGATGACGTCGCCCGGATGCAGCGACATGAACTGGCTGAGGTAGGAGACGAGATAGGCGACGCCATAGACCATGGTCTTGGTCGAGCCGTCCTGCATCGTCTTGCCGTTGACCTTCAGCCACATGCCGAGATTCTGCGGGTCGGCGACTTCGTCCTTGGTGACCAGCCAGGGGCCGATCGGGCCGAAGGTGTCGCAGGACTTGCCCTTGGTCCACTGTCCGGAACGCTCGGTCTGGAAGGCGCGTTCGGAAACGTCATGCGAGACGCAATAGCCGGCGACATAGTCCAGCGCGTCGGCTTCGCTGACATATTTGGCGGTCTTGCCGATGACGACGCCGAGTTCGACTTCCCAGTCGGTCTTTTGCGAGCCGCGCGGGATCAGCACATTGTCGTTCGGGCCGACGATGGCCGAGGTCGCCTTCATGAAGATGATCGGCTCCGGCGGCACCGTGGCGCCGGTTTCGGCGGCGTGGTCGGAGAAATTCAGGCCGATGCAGATGAACTTGCCGGTGCCGGCAACGCAGGCGCCGAGGCGGCCTTCAGCCAATTCCGGCAGGCTCTTGGGATCGAGCGCCGCAATTTTCGCGAGTCCGGCCGGCGAAATCGCCTCACCGCCGATATCGGCGACATGCGCGGAGAGATCACGGATCTTGCCGTCGCTATCCAGAAGCGCCGGCTTTTCCTTGCCAGCCGGGCCAACACGCAACAATTTCATAGGTCTTCCTTCCCTGCATTTTAAAAGACGAGATTGATTTCACCATATATGAACGACTTATTCACCAGTGTCATCAATCGATTTCGGAACATAGCACGTCCTGTTTGTCCGCGCCGGAACAACAGCCTTTCCTATGTGGACGACAAAGATCGCGCAATCTCAACAATCGTCGCAAAGGCCACATCGATATCGTCCGCCGTCGTCTCGAACTGACCAGCCTGAAAACGGATGACCAGCCGTCCGGCAACCCGCGTCTGCGTCAGATAGATGCGGCCGTCATTGTTGATGGCGGCGATCAGGCGCTGGGTATGGCTCTCCTGATCGACGCCGCCTGGCGCCTTGTGATCGAAGGAAAAGAGCGACAGGAACGGCTGGCTGACGATCTCGAAATCCGGCTCCGCCGACAGGCGCTGAGCCAGATTTTGCGACCAGGCGACATGATTGCGGATCATCGTCCGCAAGCCTTCAAGCCCATGATAACGCAGCAGGAACCAAAGTTTCAACGCACGAAAACGGCGCCCAAGCGGCACCGACCATTCGGAATAATTGGTAATGCCGTCATGACCGTGGGTGCGCAGGAATTCTGGATGGATCGCCAGCGTCCGCACCAGCGATTCCGGCTCGCGAATGAACTGCACCGAGCAATCGAACTGCGCGCCGAGCCATTTATGCGGATTGAAGACGATGGAATCGGCCTGCTCGACGCCTTGCCACAGTGTCCGGAATTCCGGGCAGATCATCGCCGAACCAGCCCAGGCCGCGTCGACATGCACATAGAGACCATGAGCGTGGGCCACCTCGACAACCGCGGCAATATCGTCGCAGGCACCGATGCTGGTGCCGCCGACACAGGCGATCACACCGGCCGGCAGCAGGCCCGCGGCACGATCCCGCTCGATCGCCGCCGCCAGCGCCTGCGGATCCATAGCGCTATTCGGACCGCTGGAGGGGATACGGACGAGGTTGTCCGCACCGATGCCGGATATCCAGATGGCGCGATCGATCGAGGTGTGGACCTGATCGGTGGAATAGATCCGCACCGTCTTGTTGGCCGTGAGACCTTGTCTGTTGCCCTGCCAATCAAGTGCCTTTTCACGCATCACCAGAACAGCCGCAAGCGTCGCCGTCGAGGCGGAATCCTGGATGACGCCGGTAAAACTGTCAGGCAGGCCAAGGGCCTGTCGCAGCCAGTCGACGACCTTGGTTTCCAGTTCGGTCGCGGAGGGCGAGGTCTGCCAGAGCATACATTGGGCGGCGATGGCGCTGACCAGATATTCGGCGACAACCGAGACCGGAGCCGCATTGGCGGGGAAATAGGCGAAGAAGCGCGGATGCTGCCAATGGGTCATGCCGGGGACGAGGATATCCTCAAAATCCTTGAAGATATCCTCCATGGATTCGCCGGATTCAGGTGGGGAATCAGCAATATGCGCCGCAATCTCGCCGGGCGCCGTCTGTGCCCTGACCGGCCGCTCACGGAGCGATGCGCGATAATCCGCGCCCCAATCCGCCGCCTTTTCCGACCAGCGCCGAAACTCCTCCCAGTCCATGACGGCCTCCGTTCCACCGAAACGAGGCGGACCTTAGACCGGTTTTGGGAGATGGTCGAGTATCAGAAAAGCTCGATCGCTAGCCACCGCCGAGATCGGCTCTCTTTAAAATAACGGAATGTTGAAGCAGACTGTCTACCTGGCAGAGCCGGATGCGAATATGTAGGAAAACCTGTCGTTCAAATTCCAGTTATTGGAGTGCCGCATGCCCACCTCCGTTTCCTCCGTGAAAACCGATCATGCCAGCCGCTACCTGCAGCAGCTCTGCAAGCATTGGAGCCACAAATTCACCATCGAATTCAACGAGACCGCCGGCAAAGTGCCCTTTAACCCCGAGACCTCGCTTGAATTGGCGGCCGATGCCTCCTCGCTGCTGATGACTCTGCATGTCGAAAATCCGCAAGACCTCGACCGCATGCAGAACGTCGTGGCCGATCACCTCAAGCGCTTCGCCTTCCGCGAAGAGCTCGACGTGGTCTGGACGGCGGATACGAGCAAGGTATAGGTTTCACGCGTATCCCCCAGGGCTTGTCGTCGACCCTCCCCCACAGCTCCACGACGGCCTCCTTTAGATGAAAGATCCCTCATGACATCAAGCAACAACCGCGAATCGCAATATCCGATCGACAAGCTCTTCCTCGACCGTTGGTCGCCGCGCGCCTATTCCAACGAAACCATGCCGGAAGCCGACCTGCTGACCATTCTGGAGGCTGCCCATTGGGCGCCGTCCGCGTCGAACCTACAGCCCTGGCGCTTCGTCTACGCGCTGCGCGGCTCGGAGAACTGGGACAAGTTTCTGAGCTTGCTGATCGAATTCAACCAGGGTTGGGCGAAGTCCGCCTCCGCCCTGCTTTTCGTCGTCTCGCGCACGCATGGCGGCGAGCTTGGCTCGGCCGAACAGAAGCCCAACTACAGCCACACCTTCGATGCCGGCACTGCCTGGGGTTTCCTGGCGATCCAGGCGCACCTGGCAGGCTATGAAGCTCACGGCATGGGCGGTTTCCATGTCGAAAAATCCTATGAGGTTCTCGGTATTCCCGAAGGCTTTCGCGTCGAGGCCGCCGTTGCCATCGGCAAGATCGGCGACAAGAACCAGCTTCCGGAAAAGCTGAGGGAGCGTGAAACGCCGAACGACCGCAAGCCGCTTTCCGAAGTTGCCTTCAACGGTACCTTCATAGCCAAGTAATTGATCACAAAATGAAAAAGGCCCGCCTGAAAATCAGACGGGCCTTTTTATTATCGGTATTGCGACGATCAGATATCGAGGTTTGCGACGTTCAGCGCATTGTCCTGGATGAATTCGCGCCGTGGCTCGACCTCGTCGCCCATGAGCCGGGCAAACAGGCCATCGGCATCGGTCGCGTCGGGAACCCTCACCTGCAGCAGCGAGCGTGCGTTCGGATCGAGCGTCGTTTCCCAGAGCTGTTCGGCATTCATCTCGCCGAGACCCTTGTAGCGCTGCATGGTGAGACCCTTGCGGCCGGCGGCAAAGACCGTTTCCAACAGCATGCCCGGGCCGGAAATCTCGGTCTCGCCATCCCGGCGCGCGAGCTTCGGCGGCTGGTCGTAGACGTCCTTCAGGCGCGAGCCGACCTGATCGATCAGACGCGCATCCTGGGAACCGATCAGTGCCATGTCGAGAACGACGACTTCCTTGACACCGCGCACCATGCGCTCGAAACGCAGGCCGCCTTCGCTGGTCACGGCACCGGTCCAGCCACGTTCGGTTTCCTCGGCAATGATATCGAGCCTTCTCGCAACATCGTTCACCAGACCTTCGGCACGCGCCGGGTCGCTGACGAGTTCGGCGTTGAGAGCGCCGGCGATTGCCGCCTGTTCGACGACAGCGCGATTGTAGCGCGAATGCAGATTGCCGAGCAGCGTGCGCAGGCGCAGGGCATCGAAGATGAGTTCGCGCAGATCCTCGCCGGCGCGAACTTCACCGGTGCCGAGCTTCAGGCTGGCATCGTCCAGACCCTGGCCGATCAGATATTCCTCGAATGCCTTCTCATCCTTCACGTACTGCACCGACTTGCCGCGCGTCACCTTATAGAGCGGCGGCTGGGCGATGTAGAGATGGCCGCGCTCGATGAGATCAGGCATCTGGCGGAAGAAGAAGGTGAGCAGCAGCGTGCGAATATGGGCGCCGTCGACGTCGGCGTCCGTCATGATGATGATCTTGTGATAGCGCAGCTTGTCGGCGTTGAACTCGTCCTTGCCGATGCCGGTGCCGAGTGCTGTGATCAGTGTGCCGATTTCCTGGCTCGACAGCATCTTGTCGAAACGGGCACGCTCGACATTGAGGATCTTGCCGCGCAGCGGCAGGATCGCCTGGTTTTCGCGCGAGCGGCCCTGCTTGGCCGAACCGCCTGCCGAGTCGCCCTCGACGAGGAAGACTTCGGACTTAGCCGGATCGCGCTCGGAGCAATCGGCGAGCTTGCCGGGCAGCGAGGCAATGTCGAGGGCACCCTTGCGCCGCGTCAGTTCACGCGCCTTGCGGGCGGCTTCGCGGGCAGCCGCAGCTTCGACAACCTTGCCGACCAGCACCTTGGCATCGGCGGGATGTTCTTCTAGCCAGGTGCCGAGCGCCTCGTTGACGAGGCTTTCGACCACAGGGCGGACTTCGGAGGAAACCAGCTTGTCTTTGGTCTGCGACGAGAATTTCGGATCCGGCACCTTCACCGACAGCACCGCCGTCAGACCTTCGCGGCAATCGTCACCCGTCAGCGTCACCTTTTCCCTTTTGGTGATGCCCGATGTCTCGCCGTAGGAGGTGATCTGGCGCGTCAGAGCGCCACGGAAGCCGGCCATATGCGTGCCGCCATCGCGCTGTGGGATGTTGTTGGTGAAGCAGAGCACATTTTCGTGGTAGCTCTCATTCCACCACATCGCCACTTCGACGGTGATGCCGTCCTTTTCACTGCGGATGGAGACCGGTTTGTCGACCAGCGGCTTCTTGGCGCGGTCAAGATACTTGACGAAAGCCTCAAGACCGCCGTCGTAGAGCATTTCTTCCTGCCTGACGTCGGAATGACGCTTGTCCGTGAGCAGGATGCGGACGCCGGAGTTCAGGAACGCGAGCTCGCGCAGGCGATGCTCCAGCGTGCTATAATCGAACTCCGTCATGGTGAAGGTTTCCGAGCTCGGCATGAAGCTGACTTCGGTACCAGTCTCGGTGCCGGCATCGCCGGTCACCTTCAACGGCGCGTCGGCGACGCCGTGCGTAAAGCTCATTTCATTGATCTTGCCCTGACGGCGAATCTTCAGCTTCAGCCAGACGGACAGCGCGTTGACGACCGAGACGCCGACGCCGTGCAGACCGCCGGAGACCTTGTAGGAATTCTGGTCGAACTTACCGCCGGCATGCAGCTGGGTCATGATGACTTCAGCCGCCGAGATGCCTTCGCCGGTATGGATATCCGTCGGGATGCCGCGACCATTGTCGGTGACCGTCACCGAACCATCCGGATTGAGCGTGACGGTGACGAGATCGGCATAGCCGCCGAGCGCTTCGTCGATGGCGTTGTCGACGACTTCGTAAACCATGTGATGCAGACCGGAACCATCATCCGTGTCGCCGATGTACATGCCGGGACGCTTGCGCACGGCATCAAGACCTTTCAGGACCTTGATGCTGTCTGCGCCATACTCGGCATTGCCGTCGTTTTCGGTTACGGATATGTCGGTCATTTATTGAAGTCTTTCCAGTGTTTTAGAGAACACCGCCGATCGTTAACGAATCAGCAGTTTTTCTTTCCCTGAATATAGGATGTTTCGCCCGTAACTTCCAAACGGAAGGCCCCTATATGGGGTATAAAACAGGGGATTAAGGCGGTTTTCAGCCCCTTTTTCCGGCATTTTCCAGAACCAGGGACAGTTCCCTGATGGTGGTCGCGTCGAGATTGCGAATCCGGTCCGCCAGGCGGTTGACAAAGGCCGTATATTCCGGTGCCAGACCTGACGTATCGACCACGACGCGCGGGTCGGAGAAGCGCGCCAGAAGGAACAATTCCTCGGCCTCGTCCCAGATAATGTTGAAATATCCGGCGATGCGCTGCAGTAGATCGAAGGTCGGCGTGCCGCGTTTTCCGTGTTCCAGGGCGGATAGATAAGCCGGGGTCACATTCAGTGCCGCCGCCATTTCCTTCTGGGAGACGCCCTTGCGCGCCCTGAGTTTCCTGACCGCTTCGCCGAAAGGGGTCACGGCCTGTCCCCCTTCGGCCGCGACAGACGGATATAGAGGGCGCCGTCGCCGCCATGGTGCTGCGCCGCGGTCTCATAGGAGGAAATCAGGAAGCGGAATTCCGGCTTGGAGAACCACAGCGGCACGGCACGCTTCAAGGCGCCGTCGCTGCCCATGGAGCTGCCCTTGCCGGTGATGACAAGCACATGGCGAAGACCACGCTCATGCGCCCGGAACAGGAAATCCAGAAGCATCACATGCGCCTCGCTCTGGATCAGCCCATGAAGGTCGATCCGCGCCTCCAGCGCCAGCCGCCCCTTGGCGATCTTGCGCTTGACCGGGCGCTCCAGCGGATGATGGGCGCCGGAGGGCTGTTTTGCCGGCGCCGGCGAAATTTGCGGATCGGCGGGTGCCGGAGCGACCCTCGCCTTTTCGGCGCGCGCAGTCTCTTCCGCCTTGGCCTCTCCCGCCAGAACCTCGTCGAAAGATTCCATGTCGGCCTGTCGCCCGGGCATGGGCCGGGTGCTTTTCGCCACTTTGCCCCAGAGGACACGCTCATCCGTGCTGAGCTTCCGTTCTTTACTTTTGCCTTCTGGGTTTCTGCGTTCTGGGGCCATCAGCCAAACCTCTGAGCTGCCGCCTTCGGAACCAGTATATAAAAATCCGCGTCGTTGCGCACGGTACCGGCAAGTTCCCCGGCATCGTAGCCGTAACCGGTGAAGATATCGCCACGCGCCGGGCCGACGATCGCCGAACCGGTATCGAGCGCCAGCATCAGCCGCCCGAAGGGCTGGCCGGCATCAAGATGGGTCAGGCTTTCCGACTGGATGAAGAAGGGAAAACCGAAAGTGTGGATCAACCGGTCGACCGCCAGCGAACGGCCGGCAACCAGCGGCACCTTCGCTGCCGCAATCGGCCCGAGCGCGGGATCGCTGACATCGGCCTCACGGAAAAAGATATAGGACCGGTTATGCCACAGGACCTCGTCGACTTCCTGCGGATGGGCGTAGAGCCAGTCGCGGATCGTCTGCATGGAGATTGTGGCACGGTCGAGCAGGCCACGCTCGATGAGCAGACGGCCAACGGCCGAGAAAGGGTGACCGGCCTTGGCGGCATAGGTGATACGGCCCATGCGCCCATCGGGATAGCGCAGCCGTGCAGCGCCCTGCACATGTACGAAGAAGACATCGACCTTGGACTTCGCCCAGGCGATCTCCAGACCCCTGCCCTCCAGATAACCGCGATCGATCTCGCCCCGGTCCGGATAGGCGGAAATCGCCCCATCCTTTAGCTTGCCGAACATGTAGGATGGATCGAGCCCGGATGGCCTGTTGGCGTCATCGAGATCGACCAGATCATCCGGCCGGCGATAGAAGGGATAGCGATAGATCTCGTCCGGCGTCGCGGAAACGGTGATTTCCGGCTCGAAAAAGGCGGTGACGAACCCCCTGCCGCCATCGCC
Source organism: Rhizobium sp. AP16 (assembly GCF_000281735.1). Taxonomy (NCBI): domain Bacteria; kingdom Pseudomonadati; phylum Pseudomonadota; class Alphaproteobacteria; order Hyphomicrobiales; family Rhizobiaceae; genus Rhizobium; species Rhizobium sp. AP16. The sequence continues at coordinate 59,674 of NZ_AJVM01000069.1, forward strand.
ACGTCGGATGAAAAAGGGCTGACAGCGCTCCTCGAAGAAGGCGCGGGCCTCAGCCGCGTCGCGCGGCTCGTAACCTTCGGCATCGTCGAGCAGGGTCAGGAGATCATCGGCAGTCAAGCCAGCGGCGCCGGTGCGATAGGGCTTTACGTCCCTGACATGGGTCCGACAGTCCCGCATGGCACGAAAAAGGCTGGAGGGATCATCATCCCCCCAGCCCTTCAGATCGGCGAAGGTTGCCGGCTCCAGCCTGAAATCCTTCGATGCGGTCGTCATTGTTCGGATTCGGTCGCCACGAGTTTCCAGTTGGGGTCGCGCGAACGGCTGTCGCGGGCAAAGGTCCAGACATCACTGATTTCGGCTACCGTCTCGGCATCGCCATCGATCAGTGTGCCGGCCTTATCGTAGGTCGCCGAAATCATCTGGCTGACGATACGCATCGTCACCGTGGCTTCCGTATCCTTCATCTCGGCGCTGACGATATCGGCCTTGTCGATGCCGACGAAGGTGGACTTCACCTTTTCGCCCTTGGTCTCGCGATCGGTGATGGCGGCATCGAAGCCTTCATAGACCTCGCGCGACAACAGACCCTTCAACGCGTTGCGGTCACCATCAGCAAAAGCCATGACGATCATCTCGTAGGCCATGCGGGCGCCGTTGACGAATTCCTTCGGGCTGAAGCTCGGATCCGCCTTGTTCAATTCGCGCAGCGAATCATTGAGCTGCGTGCCGGCCGGCGTGAAGGCATCGATGGCGGCGAAGCGGTCCTCATCCTCGGTCGCATCACGGCGCGGCAAGGTTACCACCTTGCCGGCATCCGGCGCATTCGGGCCAGTGGCCTGATCGGGCGAACCATAGAGATCGCGCGGCGGCTTCTCATTCCCCGTGCGGCGGCCAAGGACGCTGCGCAGCTGAAAGAAAATCAGCACCGCCGCCACCAGGAAAAAGATCGTCACAAAGTCGTTTGCACCCATCTCGTGTCGGAACCACCATTAAAATTAAGAGTTTCAATCCCCATATAGTCTGCATCCACCTATCATTCAAATAGCGGACCGGTATCTTTATTATATGCGATGAACTAACGCTTTGGCATCATCGCCTAAAGTATGACGCGGTTTTCGAGCCAAATCATGCTAAGCAGAGATACGCCCGCTTTCAGGACACCGTAACATGCGCCTATCCCTTGTTCCTATCTTCGTCTTTCTGATGCCGCTTGCCGAAATCGCAGGATTCATCGTCGTCGGCAAAATGCTTGGGGTATGGGCAACATTGGCGCTGGTCATCCTCAGCGCCGTTCTCGGTGCGGCGCTTCTCAGAATCCAGGGCATCGGCATTCTGCAACGCATTTCGGCCGAAAGCCGCAATGGCGGCGATCCCGGCCGCGAAATGGTGCATGGCGCAATGATCGTCATTGCTGCCTTCTTCCTGATGCTGCCCGGCTTCATTTCCGACATCATCGGCCTGCTGCTCTTCATTCCAGCCGTGCGCGAACTCGCCTGGAAGGTTCTGCGCAAACGCATCGTCGTTCTGGGCAGCACCCGCGCCTTCAGGCGTGGCCCTGGGCAAGGCTCCGGCCCGAATACAGCGCCTGGCCCGCAGCCCCGCCCGTCCGGATCAGGACGGGTCGTCGATCTCGACGAGACCGATTTTCATCGCGAACCCGATCGCAATTCGCCCTGGTCGGACCGCAAACGCCTGGAAGAATAGGGCAAAGGACCTAGGGATCGCCCAAGGCCTCGAGGGTTGTAAGCCCTTATTCGAAATGCTAGATGGCGACACCTATTGACGTCAGAGGAAACCCCATGGCCAACGAAACCAGCAACGGCGCAGCCAGCCCGAGCCTTACTATTCTTGCTCAATACACCAAGGATCTTTCCTTCGAAAATCCAGGTGCTCCGCGCTCGCTGCAGGCCCGGGAAAACGCTCCCGATATCAACATCAATGTCAACGTCAACGCCAATCCGCTGTCGGATTCCGATTTCGACGTCGTGCTGACGCTGAATGCCGACGCCAAGGACGGCGACCGGGTTCTCTTCCATACCGAGCTGGTCTATGGCGGCGTCTTCCGCGTCACCGGCTTCCCGCAGGAACATATGCTGCCGCTGCTCTTCATCGAGTGCCCGCGCCTGCTGTTCCCCTTCGCCCGTCAGATCATTGCCGACATCACCCGCAATGGCGGTTTCCCGCCGCTGATGATCGATCCGATCGATTTCGCGCAGATGTTCACGCAGCGCATGGCCGAAGAACAGGCCCGCGCCCAGGTGTCGTCGGTTCCGAACTAAGGTTTCGCTCAATTCCATCGATGGAACTGAAAATGCCCGGATCAATGTCCGGGCATTTTTCGTTTGGAGACTATACCAGGCATGACTTGCCATTCCGGTGAAATTTGCTAGACGGGAATTCCGGCTCCATCCGAAGGGAAGACTTATGCCGGATCTCTCCATACTTGCACTTTTTGCCGCCGCCGCCGTGGTTCTCACCGCCACGCCAGGCCCCGATATGCTGCTCATCGCGTCGCGCAGCGTCAGCCAGGGACGAGCCGCGGGGTTCCTCACCTATGCGGGTATTGCGCTTGGCACATACTGCCATGCTCTGGCCGCAGCACTTGGCCTCTCGCAGCTCTTCATGACTGTGCCGATCGCCTATGAGATCGTGCGTTGGGCGGGCTGTGCCTATCTTCTCTATTTGGCGTACAAAACGATCCGCTCGGAAGGGTCGAGCTTTTCTCCGACATCAATGCTGAAGCGGCTTTCGAACAAGCGGATTTTCGCGGAAGGCCTTGCGACCAACCTTCTGAACCCGAAAATGGTGCTGTTCGTCCTTGCCCTGTTCCCCCAGTTCGTCAGCCCCCAGGGCGGGTCGATGATCGGGCAGATGCTTTTGCTCGCGACGATCTTGAACGGGATCGGTTTCTTTGTGAATGGATCGGTGATCCTGGTTGGCAGCCATATCCGCGCCCGCCTTGCCGGTTTTTCCCGGTTCCCGAAACTGCCGCAATATCTTCTCGCGACTGTGTTCGCGGGGCTGGCCTGCCGACTTGCGCTGGGAGCACGAACCTAGCCAGACCTCCCGGTCGCTTGAGATATCTACGCGCGGTATTTCGACCATATGCCTTTTTCGCCAAGCTTGGCGACCAGGGCGGCGTGAGCGGCCTCTTCGGTCTCGCTCACTCTGCCCGGCAAGGGCTGAGGCCGCGCCAGGATTTCGACAACGACCTCTTCCACGTCATTATTCTGGCGGGACCGGGCGGACGAACCGTTGCTGCTGCCGAGGCCAAGCGCCGTCTGCCGGCCGCCGATCATCTCGATATAGACTTCGGCCAGAAGTTCGGAGTCGAGAAGCGCGCCGTGGCGGGTACGGTGGGAATTGTCGATACCGTAGCGACGGCAGAGCGCATCGAGCGAGTTCGGCCCCATCGGATGCTTGCGCCGCGCCATGGCCAACGTATCGATCACCATGTCGGGCAAGATCGGCGGTCGGCCAAGCCGGTTAAATTCAGCATTGACGAAACCCATGTCGAAGGTGGCATTGTGGGCAATCCACTTCGCTCCCTCGAAAAAGGCAAGGATCTCGTCGGCGACGTCGGCAAAGGGCGGCTTGTCCTTTAGGGACTCATCGGTGATGCCATGCACGGCCAGCGCATCCGGATGAACCTTGCGATCGCCGGGATTGATATAGAGATGCAGGGTCTTGCCAGTTGGAAAGTGATTGAAGAGTTCGATGCCGCCGATTTCGATGATGCGGTCGGCCTTGTTGTCGAGCCCAGTGGTTTCCGTATCGAAGATGATCTCGCGCATGTCAGGGCTCTCCGCCTGTGGGTCCGCCGTCCGCCGATTGGCGCCGGAGGTCCGCTATGATGTCTCTTATCTGCTCCCGAGTCGTGTCGATGCTGTGGCTGGTATCGATGATGTAGTCGGCCCGAGCCCGCTTCTCAGCATCTGGCGTCTGGCGGGAGAGAATCATATTGAATCTTTCCTCGGTCATGCCCGGCCGGGCAAGCACTCTTTCTCTTTGAAGCTGTGGATCGCAGCTGACGACGACGATCCTGTCGACCCTTTTGTCCGCGCCGGTCTCAAACAGCAGCGGAATATCCAGCACGACGATATCGGCGCCGGCGGTAAGCTGATGATCCAGAAATATACGCTCGCGCTCACGCACCAGCGGATGGACGATGGCCTCCAGGCGCTTGAAACCGGAGGGATCGAGCCCCAGCTGCCGGCCAAGCTCCTGCCGGTCGACGGTTCCATCCTTCGTCGTTCCCGGAAAAGCGGTCTCGATCAGCGGAACGGCTTCACCGCGATAAAGATCATGCACCACCGCATCGGCATCATTGACGGGGATACCGGCCTCGGCGAACAGCTTACCCGAGGTCGATTTTCCCATGCCGATCGAACCGGTGAGGCCAACGCGTATCATCGGTGCTTATCCATATCGGCGATAATCAGAGCCCGTAGCACTTCGTCGACCACGGGGCGCTTGCCGAACCATGTTTCAAAACCAGGTGCTGCCTGATGCAATAGCATGCCGAGACCGTCGACAGTGGCAAAGCCCTGTTCTTCGGCCTGGGCTAGCAACGGGGTTTTCAACGGCACATAGACGATGTCGGTGACGACGGCATTTTCAGCAAGCGGCGAAAAATCGATTGTAGGCGCGACTTCGTTTTCCATGCCAAGCGACGTCGTGTTGACGAAGAGACCGGCGCTGCGCATCACCTCGCCCAGCGCCGCCATCGGATGGGCATGGACTTGCGCGCCAAAACGATCGGACAGTTCTTGTGCCCGCTCGACGGTGCGGTTGACCACATGGATCTCGTTGACCCCACGGTCGCGTACCGCCTGGATGACGGCACGGCTGGCACCGCCGGCACCGAGGATCACCGCCCGGTCAGTCCGATCCCAGCCCGGATGACACTCGTCGAGATTGGCGGTGAAACCGCGGCCGTCCGTGTTGGTCGCGTGCAGCAGCCCGTCCTCAAGCCAAAGCGTGTTCGACGCGCCGAGTTCTTCGGACAATTCATCCGGCCGATCCGCCAGCTTGAAGGCGATCTCCTTGTGCGGGATCGTCACATTGCCGCCAACGAAACCGCTGGATCGATCTTTCAAGGCTGCGATAAAGGCCGGAAAATCATCCGGCGTCACTTCGACAGCACGATAGCTGCCCGCAAGATTGAGCGTGCGCAGCCAGTAGCCATGAATCAATGGGGAGCGCGAATGCTTGACGGGATAGCCGGTGACGAAGGCATTCAAGCCGTGTGTTTCACGTGAATCACCCATCGATGGCTCCCAATTCGCGAAGTTTTTGCAGGAGCGGCAGCATCGGCAATCCCAGTATGGTGAAATAATCACCGTCGATTTTCGAGAAGAGCTGGATCCCCTCGCCCTCGAGCTGATAGGCGCCGACGCTCGACAATGCCTTCTCGCCGACGCGGGTCAGATGACGATGGATGAAGTCGGCAGAGAGATCACGCACCGTCAGTTCGGCGTGGGACACATGCTCCCAGATGATATCGCCGTTCAGCGCCAGCGCGATGCCACTGTTCAGGCGATGGGTCTTGGCAGACAGACTTTGCAGATGGCTCTCCGCCTCTGCCATCGTCTTTGGCTTGTGGAAGACTTGGCTGCCGAGCGACATGGTCTGATCCGAGCCGATGACAAGCGATCCCGGAAAACGGTCGCTCACCTCTTTCGCCTTGGCCTTGGCCAGCACCAGCGCCACGGCGTCGGGTCCGGCGCCATCCCGCTCCAGCGTCGCTTCGATCGCGCGCTCGTCGATATCAGCCGCAATCGCCTGGAAATGCAGGCCGGCATTTTCCATCAGCATTCGCCGGAACGGGCTGGAAGAGGCAAGGATGAGCGGCATTGTCATGATCGGACGAACCTTGGAAATAGAATGCTATGCAGCGCTTAGCGCAGCTTCGGGCGCAGGGCAACAATGGCGGCTGCCGTCTCCTCGATGGAGCGGCGGGTGACATCGATGATCGGCCAATTATGCCGGGCACAGAGCGACCGGGCATATTTCAACTCTTCGGAGATGGTGGCGCGGTCGGTGTAGCCACCACGATCGAAGCCGGTGGTCGCTCCGAGAATGCGGTTTTCGCGCACCTGCGATATCCGGTCGGTGGTTGCCACCAACCCGACGATCAGCGGCCTGGTGGCCTGGATCAGGCTTTCGGGCAAGGGAACGCCAGCGATGATCGGGATATTGGCAGTCTTGATGCCCCGGTTCGCCAGGTAGATGCTGGTCGGCGTCTTCGATGTTCGACTGATGCCGATGATGACGACATCGGCGTCATTATAATCATCCTGCATCTGCCCGTCATCGTGATCCATGGTGAAGTTCAAGGCTTCGATGCGCGCGAAGTAGTCAGCATTCATCACATGCTGGGCGCCGACACGGCGGCGCGAAGCGGTGCCGAGATAAGTCTGGAAGACGTTCATCACCGGTTCAAGCACATTGACACAGGGTACGCCCATCTCCCGGCAACGCTCGTCGATGAAATCGGCAAGTTCGCGATCGACAATCGTATAGAGGACAATGCCGGGACTATGGTCGATCGCTTCGAGAACCGGCAGCAGCTGCTTGCGATTCCGAATCAGTGGGTAGACATGTTCAATCGGCTGGCTGGCATGGAATTGCACGGATGCAGCACGTCCGGCGGAGATCAGAGTCTCGCCGGTTGAGTCAGAAATCAGATGAAGATGAAAGAAGCTTGTCCGGTTTTCCACGCTACTTTCCATCACCTGTTGATATCATGGGAGAGAAGAGAGGTACGGGAACCGCCCGGTCGGGGGCAAGTGGAAAACCTCCGACTTTTCCACATTTCGGTTTTTCGGGAAGGCGCTCATCGGGGCTTGTGGGTAATGTGGATAAGCTATTTTTAGCAGCGCGGCTCCCCAGTTTATCCCCAGATCGGGTCGAAACGGAATCGACGCCAAGCACTTAGAAAGATTGATCTAACGGTTTTCTTTTCCACATATCCCCGAACAGCGTCGAACTTCTTGCGAAATCGCGGATGGATGCGCGACAAATTGGATCAGGCGTGGATGAATTTTAATCCTTGATAGTCACAGACTCTAAGAAATAGAAACTTAAGATATATCTTTGTTTTTATATGGGATGATGACTGTGAATAGTGCGAGCCGGAAGATCTTAAGGGTACTCAGCGGAGAAACGCTGACCCCTCCCCCTATCTGGCTTATGCGCCAGGCAGGACGCTATCTCCCGGAATACCGTGAAACCAGAGCGAAGGCTGGAAGCTTTCTCGATCTCTGTTACAGCCCAGAGCATGCGGTCGAAGTGACGATGCAGCCGATCCGGCGTTATGGCTTTGATGCAGCTATTATGTTTTCGGATATCCTGGTGATCCCTGACGGGCTGAACCGCAATGTCCGCTACACCGAGGGACATGGCCCCCAAATGGATCCGATCGATGAGGCGGGCATTTTTGCATTGAAAGCGGAAGGTGTGGTTGAATATCTCGCTCCGGTCATGGAAACCCTGCGGCGGCTGCGCGCAGAGCTGCCGGAGGAGACGACGCTTCTCGGTTTTTGTGGTGCGCCTTGGACAGTCGCGACCTACATGATCGCTGGCCACGGCACGCCGGACCAGGCCCCTGCCCGACTTTTCGCCTACCGATATCCGAAGGCATTCGAACATCTGCTGATGCTGCTTGCCGATATCTCGGCCGCCTATCTCGTGGCGCAGATCGATGCCGGCGCCGATGCGGTGCAGATCTTCGATTCCTGGGCAGGCGTGCTCGGCGAAAAGGAATTCGAGGCTTTTGCCGTCAAGCCGGTGGCGCGGATCATCGCTTCGGTAAAGGCGCAGCGGCCGGGGGCGCGGATCATCGCTTTCGCTAAGGGTGCTGGATATCAGCTGAAGACCTACCGGCAGAAGACGGGCGCCGATGCGATCGGTCTCGACTGGTCCGTGCCGCTCGCCTTTGCCAAGGAATTGCAGCGCGAAGGACCGGTGCAGGGCAATCTTGATCCGATGCGCGTGGTTGCCGGCGGCAAGGCGCTGGAGGATGGAATCGACGAAATCCTGCAGCAGCTGGGTCATGGCCCGCTGATCTTCAATCTCGGTCACGGCATTACGCCGCAGGCTGATCCGGCCAATGTTACGGCACTGGTGCAGCGTGTGCGTGGATGGAAGGGCTGAGGCCATGAGCGAGGAAGTTACGGAAAAGCAGACGGATGCAGCCGCGGGCGCCCGTGCCAGTCGGCGATCCTATTTCATGATTTTGCTGTTCGTGGCGCTGGCGATCGGGCTATTCGCTTGGCATCCGGACGATCTCTACCTCTGGGTCAAGGCGTTGCATATCATCGCGGTGATCTCGTGGATGGCAGGCCTGCTCTATCTGCCGCGGCTCTTCGTCTATCACACCGATGCTGAGCCCGGTTCGCAGCAATCCGAGACCTTCAAGGTGATGGAGCGCCGGCTTTTGAAGGGGATCATGACCCCGGCGATGATGCTGACCTGGATCTTCGGGCTCTATCTCGCCTGGTCGGTCTACGGTTTCCATGGCGGCTGGCTGCATGCCAAGATTGGGCTTGTGGTGGTGCTGACCGGCGTTCACATGTTCCTCAGCCGCGCGGTGCGGGCCTTTGCCCGCGACGACAACCGCTATTCGGCACGCCATTGGCGGTTTATCAACGAGGGACCGACGCTGTTGATGATTGTGATCGTCATTCTGGCGGTGGTGAAGCCCTTCGCGTGAAGCCGGCGGAACCGGGCATTGAAGTTAAATTTTCTTCATTTCGCCGGCCCCCCTTGCGGGGCGCTGACTGAATCGCTATTTTCCCGCCATCTCTTCTTCGTGGCATGTATCAGTTCTATCGCCCGCGAGCTCCCCCATCGCGGCTCTGAATACGACCAACATTGCCTTTCCCCTTCTAAAATAGAGTAATTCCCTTCATGGCTGAAATGAAGCTTCAAGAACTTAAGAACAAATCCCCGACCGAACTCCTGGCTTTTGCTGAATCGCTCGAGGTCGAAAACGCCAGCACGATGCGCAAACAGGAACTGATGTTTGCCATCCTGAAGGAGCTCGCCAGCCAGGATGTTGAAATTATCGGGGAAGGCGTTGTCGAGGTTTTGCAGGACGGTTTCGGTTTCCTGCGTTCCGCCAATGCCAATTACCTGCCAGGCCCGGACGATATCTATATTTCGCCGTCGCAGATCCGCCGTTTCTCGCTGAAGACCGGTGATACCGTCGAAGGGCCGATCCGTGGACCGAAGGAAGGCGAGCGCTATTTCGCGCTGCTGAAGGTCAACACTATCAACTTCGACGATCCGGAAAAGATCCGTCACAAGGTCCACTTCGACAATCTGACGCCGCTCTATCCGAACGAGCGTTTCCGTATGGAGCTCGACGTTCCCACTAACAAGGATCTGTCGTCTCGCGTCATCGATCTCGTGGCGCCGCTCGGCAAGGGCCAGCGCGGATTGATCGTGGCGCCGCCGCGTACCGGTAAGACCGTCCTGCTGCAGAACATCGCCCATTCGATCACGGCAAACCATCCCGATTGCTATCTGATCGTTCTGCTGATCGACGAACGTCCGGAAGAAGTCACCGATATGCAGCGCTCCGTGCGCGGAGAAGTCGTCTCCTCGACTTTCGACGAACCGGCCGTGCGTCACGTCCAGGTCGCCGAGATGGTCATCGAGAAGGCAAAGCGCCTTGTTGAACACGGCCGCGACGTTGTCATCCTGCTCGATTCGATCACGCGCCTTGGTCGTGCCTACAACACCGTCGTTCCCTCGTCTGGTAAGGTCCTGACGGGCGGTGTCGATGCTAACGCCCTACAGCGCCCGAAGCGCTTCTTTGGCGCGGCGCGTAATATCGAAGAAGGCGGTTCGCTGACGATCATTGCCACCGCGCTGATCGATACCGGCAGCCGCATGGACGAAGTGATCTTTGAAGAATTCAAGGGCACGGGCAACTCGGAAATCGTGCTCGACCGCAAGGTCGCCGACAAGCGCATCTTCCCGGCGATGGACATCCTCAAGTCCGGCACGCGTAAGGAAGACCTGCTGGTGCCGCGCCAGGATCTGCAGAAGATCTTCGTCCTGCGCCGTATCCTTGCTCCGATGGGCACGACCGACGCGATCGAATTCCTGATCGATAAGCTGAAGCAGACGAAGAACAATCCGGATTTCTTCGACTCGATGAACACCTAATCCTGAACCGGATTGACCGTCACTCATGGGTGGCGGAGGCTGAGATAATACGGATCGGGTCGCGCTTGCGGCCCGATTTCGTTTATAATCTTCAGAGCACGTACTGAGATCGAGCTGGTGTTGGTAGTTTTGCTCGCGCAGCGAATGCTTCGATTACGGATATTCTTCGCCTTCATGATCCCTATATCGTGGAACATCAAACGGTTTTGAGTTAGCCCGACGGAAGCCCGATCAGATTGGATGATAGTTAGAAATCGACCCATTGCTGATAAGGCCGGGAATCGATTCGGATGCGGATCAATTGGATGAATGCAATCGGCGATACGATCTTTGCGCTTTCTAGCGGTGCTCTTCCAGCTGGTGTCGCGGTGGTGCGGATTAGCGGTCCGGAAGCGCTTGCCGCAGCTGCAGCGCTGGCCGGTACTTTGCCGAAGCCGCGACAGGCGGCTTTGAAAACGATTCGGACTCGTAACGGTTTAACGATCGACCGGGGACTGGTTTTGGTTTTCCCGGCGCCGGCTTCCTTTACAGGCGAGGACTGCGCGGAAATCCAGGTTCACGGCGGCAAGGCCGTTATCGCCGCTCTTCTGGGCGAACTCTCCAATATCGAGGGTTGCCGCCTAGCCGAGCATGGTGAATTCTCGCGCCGGGCCTTGGAAAACGGCAAGATGGATCTTGTCGAAGTTGAAGGTCTCGCCGATCTCATCGCCGCCGAGACGGAAATGCAGCGCCGTTTGGCCGTAGAGCACGCCGCCGGTGGTCTTTCCAAGCTTTACGAAGGATGGGCCGATCGTCTAACGCGCGCCCGCGCGCTGATCGAAGCGGAACTGGACTTCGCCGACGAGGACGACGTTCCAGGTTCTGTATCCGATATGGTCTGGGGCGATATGGCGAAGCTGCGAGCCGAGCTCTCAGCACATCTCGCCGGCGCCGGCTTCGGCGAGATCGTGCGAGACGGTTTGAAGGTTGTTATCGCTGGTGCACCCAACGCCGGCAAATCCAGCCTGATGAATGCGCTGGCGCGTCGTGAAGTGGCGATCGTCACCGATATTGCCGGCACGACGCGCGATGTTCTGCATGTTGATCTCAATATAGAGGGATATGCGATTCGGCTCTACGATACCGCCGGATTGCGGGAAACCGAGGAAGTCATCGAACGCGAAGGGATCAAGCGTGCCCTGAGAACAGCGGCGGAAGCCGATGTCATCCTTTCGCTCGCCGAGATTGGAACTGGCGCGCAGATCGACTTTCCGGGTTTTGGCGGCCGGGTTTTCCGTGTCGGCACCAAAGCGGATATTCATCCGGCGGACGAAACTGGGTATGATCTCTGCATTTCCTCGAGCACCGGCGCTGGTCTGGCGGAATTGCATCAGTTATTGGTCGAAGACCTGCAAGAGCGTACTGCTTCTTTGTCATTGGCCCTGCCGAGCCGGTTGAGACATCGGACTTTGCTGGCCGAGAGCCTGGAGGCGTTGACTCAGGCGGTCAGCGCCACCTCAGCGGGATTGGATATTCGCGCGGAATATCTTCGCCAGGCCGGGCATAGTCTCGGACGGATCACCGGAAGGGTCGATGTCGAGGATCTTCTCGATGTGATTTTCTCGGAATTCTGCATCGGCAAATGATTCACGTGAAACACGACCTTTGAAATGGGTCGTTCAAAACGTTTCACGTGAAACCTTCTTGACTCCTGAAATTGGTGTGCCAAACAGACGGCAACACTGAGGGCTTGGCAATGCTCGAGACTATATATGATGTGATCGTCGTTGGCGGCGGACATGCGGGCAGCGAAGCTGCGGCCGCAGCCGCGCGGCTGGGCGCGAAGACGGCGCTGGTCACCCACAAACGCGATACGATCGGCGTGATGTCCTGTAATCCGGCGATCGGCGGCCTCGGCAAGGGCCACCTTGTTCGGGAGATCGACGCACTCGATGGCTTGATGGGCCGCGTCGCCGACGCCGGTGGCATTCAATTCCGGATGCTGAACCGGAAAAAGGGCCCGGCGGTTCGAGGTCCGCGCACGCAGGCTGACCGCAAGCTTTATCGTCTCGCCATGCAGGCCGAGATCGGCGCGATCGAAAATCTCGACATTATTGAAGGCGATGCCTTTGATCTGACCATCAGCGACGGCCGCGTCTCCGCGGTGGTTCTGAAGGATGGCCGGACCATCCGTTGCGGCGCCGTTGTCCTGACGACCGGTACTTTTTTGCGCGGCCTGATCCATATTGGCGACAGGAAAATTCCTGCGGGCCGTGTCGGTGAAGAGCCATCGGTTGGTCTATCGGGGACGCTGGAGCGCTATGGGCTTGCGCTTGCGCGCTTGAAGACCGGAACGCCCGCGCGTCTCGATGGTTCGACAATCGACTGGAATGCGGTCGGGCGCCAGGGCGCCGACGATGAACCGGTACCCTTCTCTTTCATGACCGATCGTATCGTGAATCCGCAGATCGAATGCGGTGTGACTCGAACGACGCCAGCGACGCACAAGATCATCGTCGATAATCTCATGCGTTCGGCAATGTATTCCGGGCAGATCGAGGGTGTTGGACCGCGCTATTGTCCGTCGATAGAAGACAAGATCGTCAAGTTCGGCGAGCGTGACGGCCATCAGATCTTTCTGGAGCCGGAAGGGCTTGACGATACGACGGTCTATCCCAACGGCGTATCGACCTCCCTCCCCGAAGAGGTCCAGGATGCGTTCATCAGGACCATTCCGGGTCTGGAACGAGTCCGGATCCTGCAATGCGGTTATGCCATCGAGTATGACCACGTCGATCCGCGCGAATTGAAGCCGTCGCTTGAGGTGATGAAGATCCCGGGTCTTTTCCTGGCCGGACAGATCAATGGCACCACCGGCTATGAGGAAGCAGGAGCGCAGGGGCTGATCGCCGGTCTCAACGCGGCGCGATTGTCTGGGGGTGGTGATGCAATCCAGCTTAGCCGAACCGAATCCTATATCGGCGTGATGATCGACGATCTCACCTCGCGCGGTGTTGCCGAACCCTATCGCATGTTCACCTCGCGCGCCGAATATCGGCTGTCGCTACGCGCTGATAATGCCGATGTCCGTCTGACACCGCTTGGTTTGACTATCGGCTGTGTCGGCAGCGCCCGTGCTGACCGGTTTGGTGATTATATGGAAAAGCTTGAATGGGCGCGCAGTCAGCTGAAGGCGTTGAGCGTTACGCCGAGTGAGGCGGAGAAGGCTGGGCTGCATCTCAACAAGGATGGTCAGCGCCGGACGGCTTATGATCTCCTGTCCTATCCGGAGCATTCGATCGATTCATTGTCCGGTTTATGGCCGGAACTGCGGTCGATCGATCGGCGTGTCGTTGAAGCGGTCGAAATTGAGGCTGCCTATGCGGTTTATATGGATCGGCAGACCTCGGATATCGTTCAGGTTCGGCGTGAGGAAGAGCGGCTTATCCCGCAGGATTTCGATTTTTTGATTCTGTCAGGTCTGTCGAACGAGCTGAAGCAGAAGCTGGCAAAGGCGCAGCCGAAGAATATCGCCCAGGCATCGAGGATAGATGGGATGACACCGGCGGCGATCTCGCTGCTGCTCGCGCATCTGCGCAAGCTGACGGTGGTGGACGAGCGGAAGCTTGTCTCGTGATATCAAGGCATTGCAAGGTGTGAGAGTCCTGTCATGGAATTAAACGGTGTGCGTGTTTCACGTGAAACACAGGGACGGCTGCAGCACTTTGCCGAGCTCTTCCAGAAGTGGGCGAAGACCATCAATCTGGTGGCGCCGTCTACCGTCGATGATCTCTGGCGCCGGCATATTGCTGATAGCGCTCAGATCTTTCAGCTTCATCCGAAGCCGGCGCGCTGGGTAGACCTCGGAAGCGGCGGCGGCTTTCCAGGGATCATAACCGCGATTCTCTTGGCTGAGCAGAAGGATGGACATGTCGATCTGGTGGAAAGCAACCAGAAAAAAGCAGCGTTTCTGCGGGTTTGCCTTCGGGAATGCGAGGCTCGCGGCGCCGTTCATGCAGTGCGTATCGAGGAAGCGCCGAAGATCATTGCCGATTGTGACGTGATCTCGGCGCGGGCGCTTGCCGAGCTGGATATGCTGCTGGATTACGTGGCGCCATGGGCCGAGCGCAATGAAAACCTACGCCTGCTGCTGCATAAAGGCCGGGATTACGAACGCGAGGTCCACAAAGCCCGTGGTCGTTGGGAGTTCGATCTGGTAAAACACAATAGTGTTGTCGAGAGCGATTCCGTGATCTTGGAGTTAACGCGCCCTCGTCGTCGAATTTAACCATGATGGATATGCGGCAAATGATCGGCGAGCGAAACCGGATTATTACTATCGCAAACCAAAAGGGTGGTGTTGGCAAGACAACCACCGCGATCAACCTGGCCACGGCCCTGGCCGCTATTGGCGAGCGCGTCCTGATCGTCGATCTCGATCCGCAAGGAAATGCCAGCACCGGCCTCGGTATCGACCGTCGCGACCGAAAAGTGTCCTCCTACGATCTTCTTGTTGGTACGCATACGATCCTGGATACGGTTCAGGAGACGGCTGTACCGAATCTTTACATCGTCCCCTCGACAATGGACCTGCTCGGCGTCGAAATGGAGATCGCGCAGCAGCCTGACCGCGTTTTCCGGCTGCGCCGGGCTCTGAACGGCGCTGGTGCAACGGCTTTCTCCTATATTTTGGTGGATTGCCCACCCTCGTTCAATTTGCTGACGATGAACGCCATGGCGGCAGCGCATTCAGTCCTGGTGCCGCTGCAGTGCGAATTCTTCGCGCTGGAAGGCCTCAGCCAGTTGCTGGAAACGGTCGATCAGGTGCGTCGCACCGTCAATCCATCCCTGGATATTCAGGGGATTGTGTTGACGATGTTCGATTCCCGCAACAATCTCGCGCAGCAGGTCGTCAATGATGTGCGGACCCATCTTGGTGAAAAAGTCTACCATACGTTGATTCCACGCAACGTCCGCGTGTCCGAGGCGCCTTCTTATGGCAAGCCAGCGATCCTTTACGATCTGAAATGCGCCGGCAGCCAGGCCTATCTGCAACTGGCGTCGGAAGTTATCCAGCGGGAGCGGCAGCGGAAGGCGGCTGCCTGATAGTGTATTTGTTCTGGAGTGAGTATTGCGATGAATGATGATCTTTCGAAACGGCGCCTCGGGCGCGGTCTGGCGGCTCTTATCGGAGAGATGGATCAGCCGACGCCCGTGGAGGCCGGCAGACCGGGCGTAAATCCGGATCGCATGGTGCCGATCGAATTCATCAGCCGCAATCCGAAGAATCCGCGCCGCTATTTCGATGAAACCGAACTGCACGACCTTGCCAGTTCGATCCGCCAGCACGGCATCGTGCAGCCCGTCGTCGTGCGTACGGTTTCTGCCGATCGCTACGAGATTATCGCGGGCGAAAGACGCTGGCGTGCGGCGCAACTCGCTGGTTTGATTGAGATTCCGGTCATTGTCCGCGACGTTGATGATAAGACGGCGTTGGAAATTGCTATCGTCGAAAACGTTCAGCGAGCCGATCTCAACCCGCTCGAAGAAGCGCTGGGCTATGAGCAGCTGATTGCCGAACATGGCTATACGCAGAACGATCTCGGTGAAATCATCGGCAAAAGCCGCAGCCATGTCGCCAATTCGCTGCGCCTGCTGAAGCTGCCGGAGCCGGTTCGCGACATGCTCGCCGGCGGTAGCCTTTCGGCTGGCCATGCTCGCGCGCTGGTGTCGACCTCCGACCCGGCAACGCTTGCTCGCACGATCGTCTCCAAGGGGATGTCGGTTCGCGACGCCGAGCGGCTGGCGCAGAACGATATCAAGGCACAGAATGATCCTCGGCCGGCTAGCGCCCGCAAGGATGATAAGGATTCCGATACGCTGGCACTGGAGCGCACCCTCTCCGATACGCTCGGGCTTGATGTCGCGATCAACCATCGCGGCAATGGCGGTCAGGTGAAGATTTCCTATAAGACCTTGGAACAGCTGGAAGAAATCTGCCGGCTGCTCGAGCGGCGCTGAGCTGTTTCCCGTGAAACACTGGGACATCTGCTTTCGGATGGCGTCATTCGAAAGCAGATAATATTATTATTTAAAATCAATATGTTAAAGAGATCGTCCCACCTTCAAATGAAGATGGCGCTCTAGCTCTTGCGGGCCGATTGTAGCGTGGTCGCCAACAATGTCTGTGTGGCGATCGTGTCTTCGAGACTAGCGCGCTGTCTGGTCTGCAGGATGGCCGACTGCAGGCGGTTCATTTCGCGGGCAATAGCCGGCGCCGTCCAGCTCCGGAGTGCCTGCTCGATGATGGGCTTGCGGCGGAAATGCAGATGACGGCCGAGTGTCTGCATGACTTGCGCCGGCGGCACACGTTTCTCGTCCATCTCCGTACGCATGACGTCCAAAAGCTGAAACTGCCTCAGGCAGCCCTGTAGCACCAGAAACATCGACGTCTTGGAGGCGGCGATCTTCTGCATGGCATGCAGAAAGGCATCCGAATCGCCCTTCAGGATGGCATCGACGGCATCATCCGCGGAAATGGCGCTGGCGTCACCGATAATGTCGGCGACATGACCCTCTTCGATCGTCCCCTCCCCGCGACAATAGAGCGCCAGCTTGCGCACCTCGTTGCGCGATGCGATCCGGTCGCCGCCCAACAGCTCGAGCAGCATCTGCCGCGCGGCGGGCGAGATACGCAGATTTTCGCTCGCAAGCTCGGTGTCGATCAGACTGTTCAGCGCGCGGCCGTCATCGGCGTAACAAGGGACGGTCGCGATCTTGCGGGATGCTTCGGCTACCTTGCGCAGGCCGGAGCCCTTCTTGAGGTCGCCGGCTTCGATGATGACAAAACTGGCGTCGGGAGGATTGTCGGCGATGATCTGCAGCGAATCGATCAGCGCTTTTTCGTTGGCCGCGCCGCGAATCCAGACCAGTTTTTCACCGCCGAACAGGCCGATGGCGTTGACCTCGTCGAGCAATCGGCCGGCATCGTTTTGGAGATCGCCGACATCGAGCTTGATCAGTGAAAAAGGGTCCTTGAGGTCAACACCGGTCTTGCCGGCCACCTGCCCTGCTCTTTCGGAGACAAGGCCGCGATCCGGGCCATAGATGACGAAAAGACGATAATTGCGCGCGGCGTTTTGAAGGAATCCGTCAAACTCGTGGGATTTGATCTCCGACATACCGCGCGCTCAGATCAGCGGCTAAGTGCGGCGGCGATATCGGCGGCGACCATCTCGGCAACTTCACGGGCGGCGCGGTCTTCCGAATCACGAATGGCGCGCTGCTTGGCGAATTCCTGGGTCGGGTAGTCCAATAGCGAGATAACCGCGCGGCTTCCGGATTTGAGCACCTTACCATCGCTGGCATTCTTCAGCGTGAAGGATGCCGTGACGGTGGTGCGGCCGGCGCCCGATGTCGCCGAGGACGGCAGATAGAGAACACCGGCGGTGCCGGAGCTGACGCTCAGATCGACCGTATATTTCGGTGTCTTTGTCTCGCCTGCGCCGCGACCGGCGATGAAGATCAGCTGATTGCGGACTTCCTGGCCGACGCGCGAATTGGCGTCGGAGAAGGAGACATCGGCAAGCTTCTGCGTAACCCCTGTGCTCAGAGCATAAAGCGGCCGCACCTGGCAGGATGACAAGAGACCCGCAACGGCAATCACAGACGCAACGCCTGCAAGGCGGGCGAGTTTGAAGAGCTTATCAGACGACAATGTTTACGATCCTCTGTGGAACGACGATGATCTTCTTTGGCGCCTGACCATTCAATGCGCTTGCTACGGCATCCAAGGCGAGTACGGCCTGCTGCACGGTATTCTGATCCGCATCGCGCGCAATTGTCAATTCGGCGCGCTTCTTGCCATTGATCTGCACCGGATAGACGATCTCGTTCTCGACGACGAGTACGTCGTCATATTCAGGCCAGGCGCTCATGGCGACGAGATGCGTGTTGCCAAGCGCTGTCGAGCATTCTTCCGCCAGATGCGGCGTGATCGGCGCGACCAGCGCGATCAGGATTTCGACCGCCTCGCGAGCGGCGGAACGATAGCTGCTATCGGTTCCGCCGGCGGCAACCTTTGCCAACGGTGCGGCCAGCGCGTTGACGAATTCGTAGATGCGCGCGACCGCCTTGTTGAAGGCGAGCTTGTCGTAATCGGCCTGAACGGCCTTCAGGGTGCGGTGGGCGATCTGGGAAATTGCCAGCGCCTCGCCTTCCTTAGCCGGAACGGAAGTAACGGCTTTCAGCTCGTCGGCGGCTTCGGACACCAGGCGCCACATACGCTGCGTGAAGCGATGCGCGCCTTCGACGCCCGCCTCCGACCAGATGACGTCACGGTCGGGTGGCGAATCGGAGAGCACGAAGAAGCGGGCGGTATCGGCGCCGTAGGAGGCGATGATATCGTCCGGGTCGACGACGTTCTTCTTCGACTTCGACATCTTCTCGATGGCGCCGATGGCAATGTCCTCGCCAGTCGACAGCAGGGTCGCGCGGCGCTGGCCGTCGGTTTCCTCGATGCAAATATCGGCCGGAGACACCCATTCGCGCGTCAGGCCATTGCCGCGGCTATAGGTCTCGTGAACCACCATGCCCTGCGTAAACAGGCCCTTGAAGGGCTCCCTGGCGTCGACATGGCCTGTCTCGCGCATGGCGCGGGTAAAGAAGCGCGAATAGAGCAGATGCAGGATCGCATGCTCGATACCGCCGATGTACTGATCGACCGGTAGCCAATGATCGGCGGCGGCCTTGTCGGTCGGCTCGTCGGCCCAGGGGGCCGTGAAGCGGGTGTAGTACCAGCTCGAATCGACGAAGGTGTCCATGGTGTCGGTTTCGCGACGCGCATCCTTGCCGCATTGCGGGCAGGCGACATGTCGCCAGGTCGGATGGCGGTCGAGCGGATTGCCCGGCAGGTCGAAGGTGACATCATCCGGCAGCTTGACCGGCAGATCCTCTTTCGGCACCGGCAAGACGCCGCAATCGTCGCAATGGATGACCGGGATCGGGCAGCCCCAATAGCGCTGGCGAGAAATGCCCCAGTCGCGCAGGCGGAAATTCACCTTGCGTTCGGCCTGCGGCACATTGCCGAGGCTTACCGCCGACAGTTTCGTTGCCACCGTCTCAAATGCTTCTTCCGGGCTCATGCCGTCGAGGAAGCGCGAATTGATCATCACGCCGTCGCCGTCATAAGCGACATCGCCGATGGCAAAGCTTGCGGCGTCGCCGTCTCTGGGCATAACGACGGGAATGACCGGCAGGTCATATTTGCGGGCGAAATCCAGGTCGCGCTGGTCGCCGGAAGGGCAGCCGAAGATGGCGCCCGTGCCGTAGTCCATCAGTACGAAGTTGGCGACATAGACCGGCAGTTCCCAGGACGGGTCGAGCGGATGGCGGACGCGGATACCCGTGTCCATGCCCTTCTTCGCGGCGGTCTCCAATGCGGCGAGCGAGGTGCCTGCGCGGCGGCATTCCTCGCAGAAGGCGTCGATCTCAGGATTGAGCGCCGAGGCTTCCCTGGCCAGCGGATGGTCCGCCGAAATCGCCAGGAAGGAGGCGCCGAACAGCGTGTCCGGGCGCGTCGTATAGACGGCAATCTCGCGGTCGGCATTTGGCGAGGTCTCGGGCACGATCTCCCAGCGGATCGTCAGCCCCTCGGAGCGGCCGATCCAGTTCTTCTGCATCAGCCGCACTTTTTCGGGCCAATGGTCGAGCGTATCCAGCGCGTCCAGCAGTTCCTGGCTGAAATCGGTGATCTTGAAGAACCACTGCGTCAACTCGCGCTGCTCGACCAATGCACCGGAGCGCCAGCCGCGGCCGTCGATGACCTGCTCGTTGGCAAGCACGGTGTTGTCGACCGGATCCCAGTTGACCTTGGACTTCTTGCGGTAGATCAGGCCCTTCTGCATCATGTCGATGAAGAGCATCTGCTGGCGATGATAATATTCGACGTCGCAGGTGGCGAATTCGCGGCTCCAGTCCAGCGACAGGCCCATGGCCTTCAACTGCGCCTTCATCGAGGCGATGTTCTGGTAGGTCCACTCCTTCGGATGCACCTTGTTGTCGCGCGCGGCGTTTTCCGCCGGCATGCCGAAGGCGTCCCAGCCCATGGGGTGCAGGACATTGTAGCCGCGGGCGCGCTTGTAGCGGGCGACGACGTCGCCCATGGCGTAGTTGCGCACATGGCCCATATGGATGCGGCCCGACGGATAGGGGAACATCTCTAGGACGTAATATTTCTCGCGCGGATCGGCGTTGTCGGTGAGAAAGACGTTCTCATCGTTCCATTTCTGCTGCCAGCGGGGTTCGGCATCGCGCGGGTTATAACGTTCGGTAGCCATCTGTTCTTGTATTCCGGAAAATCATGGGGAGTTGGCCGTGACCTTCATCACGAAACCAACCAAGCGTCAAGTTTAGCAGGCACGGCAAGTGCTTTATCTTGCAATGCAAAGCCCGATTCTGCGGCATTCACCCTTGGCAAAGGCCGCTTGCCTCATTACTGCAAAGTCTCGGGAATAGGCAGATATATCGAGGCGAAAAGATGGAACTTCAAGAGCGGTTGAACGAGGTTCGTTCCCATATCGCGGTGGCGGAACGTCAGGCCGGCCGGCCCGGTGGCGCCGTGCAGCTCGTTGCCGTCTCCAAGACCTTCGATGCCGACGCGATCCGCCCGGCGATCTCGGCTGGTCAGCGCGTGTTCGGCGAAAACCGTGTGCAGGAAAGCCAGGGCAAATGGCCGGCGCTGAAAGCCGAGACGCCCGACATCGAGCTGCATCTGATCGGACCGCTGCAATCGAACAAGGCGGCCGACGCCGTGGCGCTGTTCGACGTCATCGAGACGGTCGACCGGGAAAAGATCGCCCGTGCGCTTGCCGATGAAATCAAGCGGCAGGGCAAGGCGATCAGGCTTTACGTGCAGGTCAATACCGGCCTGGAGCCGCAGAAGGCCGGGATTGCGCCCGACGATACCGTCGCCTTTGTCGATCTCTGCCGTAACGAGCTTGGGCTTTCGATTGAGGGCTTGATGTGCATTCCGCCAGCGGACGAGAATCCGGGGCCGCATTTCGGGCTCCTGGCCAAACTGGCGAGAAAGGCCGGCGTAGACAAGCTCTCGATGGGCATGTCGAGTGATTATGAGATCGCGGTTGCCTTCGGCGCTACGAGTGTCCGTGTCGGGTCGGCGATTTTCGGGGCGCGATAGTTTCCTGACACCTCAAAAAATAAAGCCCCGGTCGGGAGACCAGGGCTTTGAAAACAAGCGATCGATCGCGTCTCAGTACTGATCGTCGTCATCATCAGGCGTGGTGGACTTCAGCGACTTCAGCTTGGCGAAGACGGCGTCGGCATCGATTTCCTTTTCCTTGGGCTCGTCGCGCTCATAGCTGAAGCCGAGCTTCTCGGTTTCCTGCGCCGGCTGCAGCGTCGCGCCAAGTTCGGCAGCGGTCGGCAGCGGACGGCCCTTGGCGGCCTTTTCGACTTCCATATCGAGATCGATCTGGCTGCAGAGGCCGAGCGTTACTGGGTCCATCGGTGCCAGATTCGTCGAGTTCCAGTGGGTGCGGTCACGGATCTGCTCGATGGTCGACTTGGTGGTGCCGACCAGACGGGAAATCTGCGCGTCCTTCAGTTCCGGATGGTTGCGTACCAGCCAGAGAATGGCGTTCGGGCGATCCTGGCGCTTGGAAACCGGCGTGTAGCGCGGGCCACGACGCTTGGATTCCGGCACGCGGACCTTCGGCTCGGAAATCTTCAGCTTATGGTTCGGATTGCCTTCGGCACGGGCGATTTCGTCACGCGACAGCTGGCCGGTGGCGATCGGGTCGAGGCCCTTGATGCCCTGGGCGGCTTCGCCATCGGCAATGGCCTTCACTTCGAGCGGATGCAGCTTGCAGAACTGCGCGATCTGGTCGAATGACAAGGCTGTATTGTCCACAAGCCAGATGGCCGTTGCCTTCGGCATGAGCAATTGTTGAGCCATAGATATAGTCCTTCTGTCAGTCCGCGCCGGTGTCGCGGTCCGGGGTGTAACACCTTATTGTCCGGGAAATATGGCCCTATATAACCGCAGCGTTGGGGAATTGCAATTCTTTGCACCTGATTTGATCTTTGTCTAATTGCCGCCGCCACTTGACCTGCTATTGATTGCGCAAATTGGTGCCCATAATCTCGACTGAGGGCGCCATGATTTGAGGAGGACACCATGTCGGAAAAGATTCATCCGGTGACGAAACCGGTCAAGGCGCGAGCGTTGATCGACCAGGCGAAATATCAGAAATGGTACAGGCAGAGCGTCGAGGATCCCGACAAGTTCTGGGGTAAGCATGGCCAGCGCATCGACTGGTTCAAACCCTACACCAAGGTCAAAAATACGTCGTTTACCGGCAAGGTCTCGATCAAATGGTTCGAGGATGGGCTGACCAATGTTTCCTATAATTGCATCGACCGTCACCTGAAGAAGCACGGCGATCGCGTCGCCTTCATCTGGGAAGGCGACAACCCTTATATCGACAAGAAGGTTACCTATAACGAGCTCTACGAGCATGTTTGCCGGCTGTCGAACGTCTTGAAGAAGCACGGCGTCAAGAAGGGCGACCGCGTCACCATCTATATGCCGATGATCCCGGAAGCCGCCTATGCGATGCTCGCCTGCGCCCGCATTGGTGCTGTGCATTCCGTCGTGTTCGGCGGTTTCTCGCCGGAAGCGCTGGGTGGCCGCATCGTCGATTGCCAGTCGACCTTCGTCATCACTTGTGACGAGGGCTTGCGCGGCGGCAAGCCGATTCCGCTCAAGGAAAACACCGATACGGCGATCCATATCGCCGCCAAGCAATTTGTCACCGTCGAGAAGGTTCTGGTCGTGCGTCGCACCGGCGGCAAAACCGGCTGGGCGCCCGGTCGCGACCTCTGGTATCACGAGGAAACTGCCAAGGTGAAGGCGGATTGTCCGCCGGTGAAGATGAAGGCGGAAGATCCCCTCTTCATCCTCTATACGTCAGGTTCGACCGGCAAGCCGAAGGGTGTGCTGCACACGACAGGCGGCTATCTCGTCTATGCGGCGATGACGCATGAATATACCTTCGACTATCACCCCGGCGATATCTACTGGTGCACCGCCGATGTCGGCTGGGTCACCGGCCATTCCTATATCGTCTATGGTCCGCTGGCGAACGCCGCGACCTCGCTGATGTTCGAGGGCGTGCCGAACTACCCCGATCAGGGCCGTTTCTGGGACATCATCGACAAGCACAAGGTCAATATCTTCTACACTGCACCGACGGCGATCCGCTCGCTGATGGGTGCCGGCGATCATTTCGTCAAGCGTTCGTCGCGCTCCAGCCTGCGCCTCCTCGGCACGGTCGGCGAGCCGATCAATCCGGAAGCCTGGGAATGGTACTATAAGGTGGTCGGCGACAGCCGCAGCCCGATCGTCGATACCTGGTGGCAGACGGAAACCGGCGGCCACATGATCACGCCGCTTCCGGGCGCGACGGACCTGAAGCCCGGTTCCGCCACCCTGCCCTTCTTCGGTGTCCAGCCGGAGCTGGTCGATAGCGAAGGCAAAGTGCTGGAAGGTGCTGCCGACGGCAATCTCGTCATCGCCGACAGCTGGCCCGGCCAGATGCGCACGGTCTACGGCGATCACGAGCGTTTCATCCAGACCTATTTTTCCACCTATAAAGGCAAGTACTTCACCGGCGACGGCTGCCGCCGCGACGAGGATGGCTATTACTGGATCACCGGCCGCGTCGACGACGTCCTCAACGTCTCCGGCCACCGTCTCGGCACGGCCGAGGTCGAATCGGCGCTGGTCTCGCACAAGCATGTTTCAGAGGCGGCCGTTGTCGGCTATCCGCATTCGATCAAGGGCCAGGGCATCTATTGCTACGTGACGCTGATGGTCGGACAGGAGGGCTCGGACGCGTTGCGGCAGGAGTTGGTGAAACATGTTCGCGCCGAAATCGGCCCGATCGCTTCGCCCGACAAGATCCAGTTCACCCCCGGCCTGCCGAAAACCCGCTCCGGCAAGATCATGCGCCGCATCCTGCGCAAGATCGCTGAAGACGATTTCGGCGCGCTTGGCGATACGTCGACGCTGGCCGATCCGGCTGTCGTTGATGATCTGATCGCCAATAGGCAGAACAAGGCGGATGCGGCTTGATTTTGGGACGCATATTGGAGGTTTTATCTCGCCCGTCCCGGGCGAGATAGGCTCTGCATCTGCTACGCCGATGCAAAACGGTCCGCACAGCGACTAATCAAAAATCGATCGTCCGTCCGTTGATTTCCCAATCGCCGAAGCGTGAGGGGTCTGCGCCGCCACGGCCGCCGATTTCGGGGGGGAGGTCGGTCTGCGCCTGCGCCTTGCGGCGTTCCTCGGCTTCGGCAAGTGCGCGCTTGGCGGCTGGCGAGAGCGGTTTGCGGGGCGCTTCGCCGGCTTCGATGTCGGTTTTATTGTCGTTATCTGCTGTCTGCATGGCTTGCTGCGGCCTGGAACTGTTGAAATAGCCGGGTGAATAGCCAAATCATAGTGCGTCCGGCCGCAAAGAGAAAGGTTCGGACTGCCGATCGTGTTGGAGACCCCGAATGAATCTCATGCGTACTGCCATGCTGCTCGCCTTCATGACCGCCCTGTTTATGGGCGTCGGCTATCTGATCGGTGGGCAATCCGGCATGATGATCGCGTTTGTCGCCGCAGCCGGCATGAACTTCTTTTCCTACTGGAATTCCGACCGCATGGTGCTGTCCACCTATGGTGCGCAGGAGGTGGATGAGCGCAGTGCGCCGGAATTCTATGGCATCGTTCGCGATCTGGCGCGCAATGCCGGCCTGCCGATGCCGAAGGTCTATCTCTACGATAATCCGCAGCCGAACGCCTTTGCCACCGGCCGCAATCCGCAGAATGCCGCCGTAGCCGCCTCGACCGGCCTCCTGCACGCCTTGACGCCGCAGGAAGTGGCGGGTGTCATGGCGCATGAGCTGGCGCATGTGCAGAACCGCGACACGCTGACCATGACGATCACGGCGACGCTTGCCGGCGCCATCTCCATGCTCGGCAATTTCGCCTTTTTTTTCGGCGGCCGCCGCGATAACAACAATCCGCTTGGCGCCATCGGCGTGCTTGCGGCGATGATCGTAGCACCTCTGGCCGCCATGCTGGTGCAGATGGCGATTAGCCGAACGCGCGAATATTCGGCCGACCGCCGTGGCGCGGAGATCTGCGGCAATCCGCTCTGGCTTGCCTCGGCGCTCGGCAAGATCGCCCGTGGTGCCGCGCATATCCCGAACGAGGAGGCCGAGGGACATCCGGCGACGGCTCATATGTTCATCATCAATCCGCTCTCCGGCGCGCGCATGGACAATCTTTTTTCCACGCATCCGGACACGGAAAACCGCATCGCCGCACTGCATGAGATGGCGCAGTATGGCGGCGGCACAGGCCCTTCCGTTGGCACGCCAACCCGCTCCGGCTCGACGGGACCGGCCATGACTGCTAATCCGGAGCGCAAATCGCGCTCCGTTCCGAATACGGGTCGCGGTGGTTCGCAACCGCCGAAGGGACCTTGGTCTTGAGTTCTGATAATAAAAACAAGCATTTCAATAAAGACGGAAAGCAAGCAGGAAACCGCTCTGGACAGGGCCGACCGCGTGATTCGGTTTCTTCCAAGCCCGGATTTGCGGCGCGCGCCGCCGCGGCGAAGATCCTTTCGGCCGTCATCGACCGCAAGACGCCGCTCGACGGCATGCTGGATGCCGAAGGCGGCAATCCGGCCTACAAGGCGCTTGGCGACAGTGATCGGGCGCTGGTGCGCGCTATTTTGAACTCGGCCTTACGGCATCTGCCGCGCATCGAGGCGGCGATCGCTTCGCTGCTGGATTCGCCGCTGCCGGAAGGTGCGCGCGCCCTGCATCATGTGCTGGTGGTCGGTGCGGCGCAGATGCTCTATCTCGACGTGCCGGATCACTCCGCCGTCGATATCGCCGTGGAACAGGCCAACCAGGATCCGCGCAATCGCCGTTTTGCCAAGCTGGTCAATGCCATTCTCCGGCGCATCGGCCGGGAGAAGCAGGACATTCTCAGCCAGGGCGCCGATGTGCCGGCCATGCCCAAATGGTTCCTGACGCGTCTTGAGGCCGCCTATGGCAGGCAAGCGGCGCTGAAGATTTCGGATACGCAGCTGGAGCCGGCCGCCATCGACGTCACGGTAAAATCCGACGCCGAGGGATGGGCGAAGCGCCTGAACGGCGTCGTCCTGCCGACCGGCGGCGTGCGGCTTGCCGCGTTTGAAGGCTCCATCCCGTCGCTGGACGGATTTGCGGATGGCGAATGGTGGGTGCAGGACGCTGCCGCCAGCATTCCGGCAAAGCTATTCGGCTCGCTTGCCGGTCAGCGGGTTGTCGATCTCTGTGCGGCGCCCGGCGGCAAGACGGCGCAGCTCATTCTTGCCGGCGGCAAGGTAACCGCCCTCGACCAATCCGCCAATCGCCTGAAACGGCTTTCCGGCAATCTGGCGCGGCTCGGGCTCGAGGCGGAAACCGTCGTCGCCGATATGGCGAAGTTCCAGCCCGACGATTTCTTTGATGCAGCCCTTCTCGATGCGCCGTGCTCGTCCACCGGCACGACACGCCGCCATCCTGATGTGCTCTGGACCAAGGGTCCGGAGGATATCGCCAAGCTTGCCGCTTTGCAGGAGCGTCTGCTTCGCCATGCTCTGACCCTGGTCAAGCCCGGCGGGCTCGTGGTCTTTTCCAATTGCTCGCTCGATCCCGAAGAGGGCGAGGACCTGGTGGCGCGCGTTTTGTCCGAAACGGACATGGCGGAGCGTGTGGCGATCAAGCCTGAGGACTGGCCGGGTCTCGAAGCGGCGATCTCTCCGCTCGGCGCTTTCCGTACCACGCCCGATATGCTGCCGCTCTCCGGCGGTTTTGCCTCCGGTCTCGATGGCTTCTTCGCCGTGGTGCTCCGTCGCACGCATTAGTGGCGGAGCTTGAGCGATTGCTCTCACATTGATGAAAAATCGGGCACAACGTCCCGATTTGGCATATTCCTAACCTCTTCTTAACCACCGGGTGTTGAGAGTAAGCAGAAGCAAATATGCAGTTTTGCGGCAGGATTTAGTGAAATTACACATGCGGGAAGCATGGCGGCGGATGTCTCGCCGCGCGGCGTTGGCGCGATTGCGTCTCACCCGCCACACGATGCGTGTGCCGGAACGGCTGATCGTGGCTCCGACGGATCTGCGCAGTATCGATCCTTTCTTTGTCGAAGAGCTTTTGAATGGCCGCATCCTGTTGGCGGGCCGCGTGCTGGAAACCGAGGGCGGATCGCCTTTCGCCCTGGAGCTTCCGTCGCAGGTCTTTGCCGTGCGGCTGCACAATTTCCGCTGGCTGCGGCACTTGCGGGCGGAAAAAAGCGATCAGGCGTCTGCCCTGGCGCGCTCCATTCTCAATGACTGGATGGCGGTTCATGGCCGCCGGCTGCAGGGCATCGCCTGGGCGCCCGATACCGCCGCCGAGCGGTTGATCGCCTGGTTGTCGCACTCGCCGGTTCTCCTGCAGGGCACGGATAGCGGCTTCTACCGCCGTTTTATGCGTATGCTCGTCCTGCATGTGCGCTATCTCCGCCGGATTGCGGCAACGACGCGGGATGGAACGACTCGGTTCCGGGTGCGCATCGCGCTTGCCATGTCCTCGGTCGCCATGCCGAACGGCGCTTCGGCGCTGAAGCGCGCCGGTCAGGCGCTGAACCGGGAAATCGACCGGCAGATTCTGCCCGATGGCGGGCATATCTCGCGCAATCCGCGCATAGCGCTCGAGCTTTTGCTCGATCTGCTGCCGCTGCGCCAGACCTATGTCAATCTCGGCCACGATGTCCCGTCGCGGCTGATCCCCGGCATCGACCGCATGTATCCGGCGCTACGCTTCTTCCGGCATCAGGATGGCGATTTGGCATTGTTCAACGGCGCGACATCGACGCTTGCCAACGAGCTGATGTCGGTGCTGCGTTATGATGAAACCGCCGGCCAGACGTTCAAGGCGCTGCCGCATGCGAAATACCACCGGCTGGCCGCGGGTCAGGCGGTGGTCATCGTCGATACCGGCTGTCCCGCCTCCACCGACCTTAGCCGCACGGCCCATGCCGGCTGCCTGTCCTTCGAAATGTCATCGGGCAAGGCCCGCTTCATCGTCAATTCCGGTGCGCCGGAATTTGCGGGCGACCGCTATGTACAGGCCGCCCGCGCGACGGCGGCGCATTCGACCGTAACGCTCAACGACACCTCCTCCAGTCTATTTTCCAAGTCGAAAACCCTTGGCCCCGTCATGGTCGGCGGGGTGAAGAAGGTTATCGTCGAGCGCGCTGAGACCGAGGATGGCCGCGATTATGTGCGAGCCGCGCATGACGGCTATCTCTCCACGTTCGGCTATGTGCATGAGCGTGAGATCAGCCTCAATGCCGCCGGCACGATCCTTACCGGCCGCGACCGTTTCTTCGTTCCCGAGGGCAAGAAGCATACACCAAGGGGTGAAAGCCTGGCGTCGGCTCGCTTCCATATCCATCCCTCCATCAGCCTGCTGCAGACCGAGACCGACAGCGCCCTGCTGATCGCGCCTGATGGCGAGACCTGGGTCTTCTCCTCGCCGGGCAACGAGGTGTTGGTGGCCGAGGATATCTTTTTCGCCGATGCCTCCGGCATGCGCTCCTCCGACCAGCTCGAGATTGTTTTCCCAATTGGCGAAAAGCCGGAAATCCGCTGGTTTTTGTCCTATCGGCCATAGGCTAACAGCGTCAGCTATGCTAACGGGGCGGGCATATCGTCCCGCGCCGTTTTCGCCGGACATCTCCTCTCCTCGCGCTATATCGGAGAAAGCCCATGGCCGTCGTATCCAAGAAAATCCCCGCTCCCGACAAAGTCCAGGTGAAAACCGCGCTTCTGTCCGTCTTCGACAAGACCGGCATCGTCGAGCTTGCTCGTGCGCTCAGCGAAAAGGGCGTGCGGCTGTTGTCGACCGGCGGCACCCATAAGGCAATCGCGGCGGCCGGCCTTGCGGTGACCGACGTTTCCGAAGTCACCGCGTTTCCGGAGATTATGGATGGCCGCGTCAAGACGCTGCATCCAAAGGTGCATGGCGGCCTGCTTGCCATCCGTGACGATGTCGAGCATCAAGCGGCGATGAAGGAACACGGCATCGAGGGCATCGACCTCGCCGTCATCAACCTCTATCCCTTCGAAGACGTGCGCAAGGCGGGCGGTGATTATCCGACGACGGTGGAGAATATCGACATTGGCGGCCCGGCAATGATCCGCGCTTCGGCCAAGAACCATGCCTATGTGATCACCCTGACGGATCCGGCCGATTACTCCGAGCTGCTCGAGCAGCTTTCCGCTGATGCCGGACAGACGACCTACGACTTCCGCAAGCGCATGGCCGCCAAGGCTTTTGCCCGCACCGCTGCCTATGACGCGATTATCTCCAACTGGTTTGCCGAAGCGCTCGACATCGCCACCCCACGCCACCGCGTCATCGGCGGCGTGCTGCGTGAAGAGATGCGCTATGGCGAAAACCCGCATCAGAAAGCGGCTTTCTACGTGACTGGCGAAAACCGTCCTGGCGTTTCGACCGCGACGCTGCTCCAGGGCAAGCAGCTTTCCTACAACAATATCAACGATACAGATGCGGCCTATGAGCTCGTTGCCGAGTTCCTGCCGGAAAATGGCCCGGCCTGCGCGATCATCAAGCATGCCAATCCCTGCGGTGTCGCCACCGGCCCGAGCCTGGTCGAAGCCTACAAGCGGGCGCTCGCCTGCGATTCCGTCTCTGCCTTCGGCGGGATCATCGCGCTGAACAGCATTCTTGATGCGGCAACGGCGGAAGAGATCGTCAAGCTCTTCACCGAAGTCATCATCGCGCCTGAGGTGACCGAGGAAGCCAAGGCGATTATCGCCCGCAAGCCGAACCTTCGCCTTCTCTCGGTCGGCGCCCTGCCCGATCCGCGCGTGGCCGGCCTGACCGCCAAGACCGTCTCCGGCGGCTTGCTCGTCCAGAACCGCGACAATGCGCTGGTCGAGGACATGGAATTGAAGGTCGTCACCAAGCGCGCGCCGACGGCGCAGGAGCTGGAAGACATGAAGTTCGCCTTCCGCGTCGCCAAGCATGTCAAGTCGAATGCCGTCGTTTATGCCAAGGACGGTCAGACGGCCGGCATCGGTGCTGGTCAGATGAGCCGCGTCGATTCGGCTCGCATCGCCGCGATCAAGGCGGAAGAAGCCGCCAAGGCCATGGGGCTTGCCGAGCCGCTGACCCGCGGTTCCGCCGTTGCCTCCGAAGCCTTCCTGCCGTTTGCCGACGGCCTGCTGTCGGCGATTGCCGCCGGCGCCACGGCCGTCATCCAGCCGGGTGGCTCGATGCGCGACCAGGAAGTCATCGACGCCGCCAACGAGCACAATGTTGCGATGGTCTTCACCGGCATCCGCCATTTCCGCCATTGATTGGC
The DNA here is from genome assembly GCF_000281735.1 of Rhizobium sp. AP16. NCBI lineage: Bacteria > Pseudomonadati > Pseudomonadota > Alphaproteobacteria > Hyphomicrobiales > Rhizobiaceae > Rhizobium > Rhizobium sp. AP16. Next base: position 90,320 of record NZ_AJVM01000069.1, read on the forward strand.
GGATATACCAAATTGTGAATTCGGATATCCCGGTTGGCCAGTTCAACCGGGATTTTCTTTTCCTATCTCGCCTTGTCGGCGGGATAGGGTGTCCGCAGCAGAAGTAAGAGACCGCCGGCGAGGAAGACGACCAGTGTCGCCATGCCGAGGCGAGCCGAGCCGCTCCAATAGGTCATCAGCGAGAAGAACAGTGTCGCCATGAAGCTGGTGGCGCGGCCGGAGAGCGCGTAGATACCGAAATAGCGACCGGCTTCGGCGATGCTGACGCTGCGGGCGAGATAAGAGCGCGAGGAGGCCTGCACCGGGCCGAAGGCGATACCGATCAGCAGACCGTACCCGATATAGGCCTTCTCGGCTGCCGTCCCGAACAGGCCGCCGGAATCGACGGTGGAAAGCGGCACGAGGCCGAAGAGCGTAAAGCCCGGCCCGGTCGAGACGATACCGAATGTGGCGACGAGCAGCAGGGTGAGGCTGATGACGACCGTTATTTTCGAGCCCAGCCAACGGTCGACATAGCCAGCGATGAAGCAGCCGAAAATGGCGATGACATTGAGGATGATGCCGTAGATGCCGATCTCGATGGTCGCCCAGCCGAACATGCCCGCTGCGAAGGTGCCGCCGAGGATCAGCAGGCCGTTGACGCCGTCCTGATAGATCATGCGGGCGATCAAAAAGAGGCTGATGCCCCGCCGACGTTTCAGCTCGCCGAGCGTCGTTTTCAGTTCACGCAGGCCAGAGCGAACAGCAGTGGCCAGCGGTAGGCCGCGCGCGGCATCCGGCGTGAAGAAGAACATTGGCAGGATGAAGAGGAAATACCAGACGGCGGCGATCGGCCCGGTGATGCGGGCATCCTCGCCGAGTGCTGCGTCGAGGCCGAAAAGCGGCGTCAAGCCGAGGATGGTTTTGCCGGTCTGCGGGCTGCCGGCCAGAAGCGCCACGACGGCAATCAGCACGATCATGCCGCCGAGATAGCCGAGTCCCCAGGCGGCGTTCGATACGCGGCCGACATCGTCCTTTCCGACAAGCCTCGGCATCATCGAATCGTTGAAGACGATCGAAAATTCCGCCGAGATCGAGGCGAGGATCATGAAGATGACGGGATAGATCACCGGTGAGCCGGGAGCGGCACCCCAGAGGCAGAAGAGGCTGGCGATCTTGATGACGGCGAAGAAAGCGATCCACGGCTTGCGTCTGCCGGATTGATCCGCGATCGAGCCGAGCACTGGCGACAGCACGGCGATGATCACCGAGGAGATCGTCGCCATATTGCTCCATGTCGCCTGCGCGGCCACCGGATCGGCGGTCAGTCGTGCCACGAAATAGGGGCCGAAGATGAAGGTGGTGACGACGGTGAAGAAGGGTTGCGCCGCCCAGTCGAAGAACATCCATCCCCAGATGCCCCGCGCCGGCACTTTTGCCGGCGCATTGTCGCTTATCTCGGTGGCTACCAAATTCCCGTCCTTGATTCCGCCGATCGGCTATTGAGTCGGGCGGACTGTCTCACCTCGCCCGGTCATGCGCAAGGTCGGTCAGAAGGCCGGCGGCAACCGTGATTCGGGCAAGGTTCGGATCACCGCTTTCGCTGAGGCTCGCAAGCTCCTCAGCAATGCGATTGATGCGGATGCGATCCTCCGCATGCCATGCCTGGATCGGCTGTTTGTCCTTCGGATGGTTCGACAGCGCCGAGATGACGATATCGCGCCGGGCGCCGGCGATCTGGTCGAGGCTGCGAGCCAAGGCCAGGCTCTCATAGTGATCGCCGGTGAGGATGCGGCTGCCGGCGAGCAGCAGGCGTCCGACACGGAAGGTCTGCGACACGGTGAAGTAGCTTTCGGCTGCGCGGTTGAGAGTATCGCCGGTGCGCTCGGCGATCTGCATGATCTCTGGGACGAGAACGAGCGCGTAGATCATGGCGATCTCGCCGGCGAGTTTTTCCGGCAGGCCGGCGGTCTGGTATTCCGTCTGGCGAGCGGCGATCTCGGCGGCGAAATCTGCCGGGATATGGCTGAGGAAGAGCGGCCGCAGCTTTTTCAAGGCTGCCTGAAGCCGGGTGATGGTTTCCTCGATATTGCCCTTCGCCGCGCCGGTTTTCAGCAGCAGGCGAGTGAGCGCCGTGTAGACCTCGGTGATCTCGCCGTAGACGCGGTTCTGCATCTGTCCGGCGACCTTGCCGTCAAGCGCGTCGGTTTCGTTCCAGAGCCGGTCGAGATCGAAGCCGTCACGGGCGAGCACGCTAGCCTTGACCACTTCGGCGGCCGATGCCGCCGTCGCGTCCATCATGCTGACGGCAAAGCCCGGCCCGCCGCGATTGATCGCCTCGTTTGCCAGCACGGTTGCTACGATTTCGCGCTTCAGCCGGTGGCCGGTGATGTCGGTGGCATGCGAGCGCTGCATCTTGGCCGGGAAATAATGGCTGAGCGTCGCGGCGAAATAGGGATCGTCCGGCAGGTCGCTTGCCGCAAGCGCGTCGAAGAGGACGATCTTGGCGTAAGAAAGCAGGACGCCGATTTCGGCGCGCGTCAGCGGCCGGCCATTGGCGTAGCGTTCGGCAAAAGTCTGGTCGTCCGGCAGCGTCTCGACCTTGCGGTTGAGTTGCTTGGCGGCTTCCAGAACGCTCATGAAGCGGCTGAGCTCAAGACCGTTGCCGGTACCCTTGCGCTCGGTCAGCGAGATCGCGAGGGATTGCAGATAGTTGTTGCGCAGTACGAGGACGGCGACTTCATCAGTCATCGACGCCAACAGCGTGTCGCGTTTGGCCCGCGTCAGGCGGCCGTCGAACATGGCCGAGGCGAGTGCGATCTTGATATTGACCTCGACGTCGGAGGTGTTGACGCCGGCCGAGTTGTCGATGGCGTCCGAGTTGCAGCGTCCGCCCTTGAGACCATAGGCGATGCGGCCCTTCTGGGTGACGCCTAGATTGGCACCCTCGCCGATCACCTTGGCACGAACCTCTTCCGCCGTGATGCGGATAGGATCGTTGGCGCGGTCGCCGACTTCCGAATCCGTTTCGGACGGTGCTTTCACATAGGTGCCGATGCCGCCGAACCAGAGCAGGTCGACGGGAGCCTTCAGGATCGCCGTGATGATTTCGAACGGCGTTGCCACCGTCTTGTCGATGCCGATCGCGGCGGCGGCGTCAACCGTCAGCGTCACCGATTTCGCCGAGCGCGAGATAATCATCGCGCCCTTCGACAGGACGGATTTGTTGAAATCCTGCCAGCTCGAGCGCGGCAGGTCGAAAAGACGCTGCCGTTCGGCCAGCGTCTTTGCCATGTCCGGATTCGGATCGATGACGATGTCGCGATGGTCGAATGCGGCGATGAGGCGGATCTTCGGCGACAACAGCATGCCGTTGCCGAAGACGTCGCCGGACATGTCGCCGACACCGACGACCGTGAAGGGGGTCGTCTGGATGTCGATATCCATCTCGCGGAAGTGCCGCTTGACGGTTTCCCAGGCGCCGCGGGCGGTGATGCCCATCTTCTTGTGGTCATAGCCGGCCGAGCCGCCGGAGGCGAAGGCGTCATCCAGCCAGAAGCCGGCTTCCTGCGCCAGCGCATTGGCGGTGTCGGAGAAAGTGGCCGTGCCCTTGTCTGCGGCAACGACGAAATAAGGATCGTCGCCATCCAGCCGTACCGTGTCGGTCGGTGCGATGATATCGGCGCCGGAGATATTGTCGGTGATCGACAATAGCGTGCGGATATAGGTCTTGTAGGCCTCGCGCCCGGCATTGAAGATCTCGTCGCGGGTGCCGCCAACCGGCAGCTTCTTCGGATAGAAGCCACCCTTGGCGCCGACAGGCACGATGACGGCGTTCTTCACCTGCTGCGCCTTCACGAGGCCGAGCACTTCGGTGCGGTAATCCTCGGCGCGGTCCGACCAGCGCAGACCGCCGCGCGCCACCTTGCCGAAGCGCAGGTGCACGCCTTCCACTTCGACGCCATAGACGAAGATTTCGCGGAAGGGCCGCGGTTCCGGCAGACCGTCCAGCAGCTTCGGGTCGAGTTTGAAGGCGAGCATGGCCTTAGGGGTGCCGTCGGGGTTTTTCTGGAAGTAGTTGGTGCGCAGCGTTGCGTCGATGGCGTTGACGTAGCGGCGCAGAATGCGGTCGTCGTCGAGACTTGGAACGTCGGCAAGCTCGGTTTCAATGGTCGCATGCAGCTCGGAAAGCTTGTTCGTGCGGTTCTTGTCGCTGAGCTTGGGATCGAGCGTGTCGTAGAACAGCCGGAAGATCGCGGCGGCGATGCGCGGATATTTATCCAGTGTCGCGGCGATATAGTCCTGCGAATAGGCGATGCCGGCTTGGCGGAGATAGCGGGCATAGGCGCGGAGCACATTCGTTTCGCGGGCGGAAAGATCGGCCGAGACGATCAGCCGGTTGAAGCTGTCATTGTCGATCGTGCCACCGAAGGCGGCGAGAAAGGCTTCCTCGAGTGCCGCGCCATGGCGGGCGAGATCGATTGTCGTACCGCTGCGGGCTTCCAGTTCCATGTCATGGAGCACCACATGGCCGGTTTCGCCGTCCTTGCCCGTGACATAGATGTCGAAAGTCCGCTCGCTGATGACGTTGAAGCCGAGATTTTCAAGCAGCGGCACGCGGCGCGACAGCGCCAGATTACCCTGCCCATGGAAAATCTTCAGCGAGAGGATATCGCCGCTTTCATCCTTGCGGGTGTAGAAGGCGATGCGGATCGGTTCGGCACCGGCGGTGGCGGTGATATCCGGCAGGTCGGCGACCGCATCTTCCGGCGTGAAGGCTTCCTGGAAAGCCTGGCTGACGGAGATGCGCGGTGCTTTCGGGCCGGCCAGCATGACGAAACGCTCATCCCAGCGGGCGGTGATGGCGCGGATCGCCTCTTCGAGCTTGCCTTGCGGAATATGTGGCGTCTTGCCGCCACTGCGGCCGATGATGAAGTGCACGCGCGCCACGCCGCCTTCCGGGAAGGCCGGGTAATAGGCGGAAACGCGGCCGTCATAGACGGTTTTCAGGTAATTACCGATCTTCTCGCGGACGACGGAATCATATTCTTCGCGCGGAACGTAGACGATGACCGAGACAAAGCGGTCGAAATGGTCGATGCGCGGCAGAGCGCGCACGTGCGGCCGGTCGGTCAGATCGTTGATCTGTTCGGCAAAGCTTGCGAGCAATGTGGTGTCGATCTGGAAGAGATCGTCGCGCGGATAGGATTCCAGCGTGTTTTCCAACATGCGGCCGGAATGGCTGGCCGGGTCGAAGCCGAAATGATCCTTGACCTTCTGCACCTTCGAGCGCAGCAGCGGCACATCGGCGGCGGCGCTGGTATAGGCGGTCGAGGTGAAGAGACCCACGATGCGCAGCTCGCCGGTGACGTTGCCGTCAGCGTCGAAACGCTTGACGCCAACATAATCCATATAGGCGCGGCGGTGGACGATCGACTTGACGTTGGCCTTGGTGACGATCAGGAAGTCCGGACCATCCAGGAAGGCGAGAATTTCAGGTGTGGTGGTGACGGCGTCCTTGCCCTGGCGAAGCACCAGGACATCCGGATTGGAGAGGATACCGAGGCCGGTGCCGCGATCGCGTTCCACCTTGGCCTTGGCGCCCTTGCCGGAATAGACATACTCGCGCATGCCGAGGAAGGTGAAATTGCCGTCGCGCAGCCAGGAGAGGAAAGCCAGTGCCTCGTCGCGCTCCGCCTTGCGGCGGCCGTTCGCTTCATAGATGGAAAGCTCCGATATCACGGTGTCGAGCCGCGTTTGCATCGACTTCCAATCGGAAACCGTCAGATGCGTCTGATCGAGCACGGTCTGGACGCGCTTGATCAGGTCTGTTGCTTGCGCTGCGGTCAGCGGTGCCAGATGCAGCTGGATATGGCTGACGCGATGGGCCGGATCGCTCGGATGATCGGCGGAATAAAGGCTCGGCAGCTTGCCTTTTTCAATGACCAGGATCGGGTGCACGGCCATGTGGAGATCACGGTAGCTGCTCGTCACCTCGCCCATCACCGATTCGTAGAGGAAGGGCATGTTGTGGTCGGTGATCGACAGGATCGAGACGGGCACGCCATCGGGATCGATATCGGTCACCTGCTCGATCGAAACGCGGGGGGAGGTACCGCTCCAGGCCGCGAGCTCCTTGGCCGCGTGCACCGCAGCAAGGGCAAGCATTTCCGGGCTGTAGCGCTCCATGTCGTCATTGCTTGCCCGGCCGAACAGGATCTCCGGATCGAGATGTGCCTCGCCGGTCGCGGCAGCGATCTTTCGCGCCGCCTCAATCTGTTTTTCCCGTTTCGGGTTGGTCCTGGACGCCATGAATTTCCTCCAAATTTCAAGATTTTGACCACAGTATCAGAAGATTTATCGAAAAAACTGGCAAAATGAATGCAGATTTGATCGCTTTTCGACGGATTCTGTCTCAAATCGTGAAGAATCTTGCCGAACGTCGTGATCCCGTTGCAAAGCGCATGATAGGGGCGCGGAATTGTCACCATAAGCTCCGCAACAGACGTTTTCATGACTCTGTGAAGCGCGGTTGACAGAGTGACGATAAAGGGATCATCACAACCCCATCGAAGTCGGAAGATCATAACCGGAAGCAAGCATCATGTCGGACAATTCGGCGGGCGCCGTTATCGTCATCTCCAGTCATGTCGTCAGAGGCTCCGTCGGCAATCGTGCCGCCGTCTTCGCACTGGAAACCCTCGGTCATCCCGTCTGGGCACTACCGACCATCGTCCTTCCCTGGCATCCAGGCCATGGCCGCTCGACGCGGTTGACCTTCAATGAAACTGATTTCGATCACGCGATCGACGATCTCATCGCGGCACCCTGGTTGTCGGAGGTGAAGGCGGTGCTGTCGGGTTATTTCGGCAATGCCGCACAGGCGCGCTCCGTTGCCCGGCTGGTAAGGGCGCTGAGAGAAAAGAACCCCGATCTCTTTTATGCCTGCGATCCGGTCATCGGCGATGCCGGTGGTCTCTACGTACCCGAGGCGACGGCGGAAGCGATCCGCGATCAGCTGATCCCGCTGGCGTCGCTGGCGACACCGAACCGCTACGAGCTTGCCTGGCTCGCGGGGGCGCCGCTGGAGGACAACAATGCCGTCATGGAAGCTGCCCTGGCGCTCGGGCCGTCGCGCATGCTGGTGACCTCGGCTGTGCCGATGATGGCCGGCGGTATCGGCAATCTCTATCTCAGCGGCCGAAATGCGCTGCTTGCCGAACATCGCAGCATCGACAATGCCCCGAACGGGCTCGGCGATCTTCTCTCGGCCGTGTTCCTGTCACGGCTTCTATCCGGCATGGATGAGGAGCGGGCACTGCAAATGACCACGGCGAGCGTCTATGAAGTCCTGGCAAGGGCGGTCAAGCGCGGCAGCGACGAGCTGACGCTGGCGGCGGATGCCTCCAGCCTGTCGACACCGATGGCAATGGTGCAGATGCGCCGGCTGATGCATCCCGCGCAGCGCAAGAGGTAGCGATCGAGCCTGTCAGGAGCTTTTTGCAGTGCAATAGTTGCCATCGGCGGCGGCGCGCTGTAATTCAATCTCCATGGACAGCTTTCCTACCTCCCTTCTGAGCGGTTATCGCAACTTCATGAGCGGGCGTTACGTCGATGAGCGCGAGCGCTATCGCAGCCTCGCCGAGAGCGGCCAGAGCCCATCGACCTTGGTGATTGCCTGTAGCGACTCCCGCGCAGCGCCGGAGATTATCTTCGACGCCGGCCCGGGGGAGCTTTTCGTCATCCGCAACGTCGCCAATATGGTGCCGCCCTATGAGCCGGACGGGCATTTCCATGCGACGTCGGCAGCACTTGAATTCGCGGTACAGTCGCTGAAGGTCTCCGACATCGTCGTCATGGGCCATGGCCGCTGCGGCGGCATCCGCGCAGCACTTGATCCCAATGCCGAGCCGCTCTCGCCAGGTGACTTCATCGGTCGCTGGATGGGGCTCCTGAAGCCCGCCGCCGAGCAGATCCAGAGCAACGATATCATGACACAGGCCGAGCGGCAGACGGCGCTGGAGCGCATCTCGATCCGCAACTCGCTCGACAATCTGCGCAGCTTTCCGGATATCAAGGCGCTGGAAGAAGAAGGAAAGTTGAACCTGCACGGGGCCTGGTTCGATATTTCGACCGGCGAGCTGTGGGTGATGGACGCAAAGACCCGCGACTTTATCCGCCCCGAAGCCTGAGAACGCTCTATCTCTTTGCTTTGCGCAAGTCCGGACGGAAAACTGTGGCACAGTTTTCCTGAAATTGCTCTAGGTCTAACGAAAAAGGCGCTCCGGACCATCAGGTCGAAGCGCCTTTTTGATTTGTTTGGCTCTGATTACTTGCCGTCGATCTGCTTGCCGATATAGGCGATTGCCTCCTGATAGACCCTTGCATCGTTCCAGCCGCCGATCGCCGAGAAATTCGGTTCGCCGGGCTGATAGGGAGCACCAGCCTGCCAGCCATGGCCCTTCAGGAAGTTCGCGGTCGAGGACAGCGCATCGGCGCGCGAGCCGACGAGATCGACCTTGCCGTCGCCGTCGCCGTCGACGCCATACAGCACGACGTTCTTCGGCATGAACTGCGTCTGGCCGATTTCGCCATGGGCGGCACCACGAGCGGACGGGCTCAGATAGCCTTCGCCGACGAGCTTGAGGGCGGCATAGAGCTGATCGGTGAAGTAGGCGGAGCGACGGCAGTCAAAGGCAAGTGTCGATACGGCCGAAAGCGTATTCTGGTCGCCCATGAAGCTGCCGAAACCGGTTTCCATGCCCCAGATGGCGATGATCGGGCCCGGGGGAACGCCGTAACGCTTCTCGATGCGCGAGAACAGAGCGGCATTGGCCTGCTTCATGCTCTTGCCACGGCTGATGATTGTCTGGCCGCCGCGCTTTTTCATGAACTCATCGAAGGAGAGCTTGAAGCTCTTCTGGCCGCGGTCCGCGCGGATGGTCGGCTGATTGTAATGGACGTTGGCGAAGGCGCGATCGAGTGTGGATTGGCTGATACCCTGGCCCTGCGCTTCCTGCTTGAATTCGCGCACCCAGTTGTCAAAACCGGCTGATGTGTTGCTGCAGGATGCCGCGTTTGCCGCAAACGGTGTGCCCAACAGCAACCCAACCGCAACGAGAGCTGCCATTCCAGACTTAGTGATGCGCATTCAGAATCCCCAAATTCTTACCGCGCGAAAGACGCGGGAACGTTTTTGAATGGCGCGCGAGCCTCTCCGTTCTCCGGGCTCATGCGCTGTCTTGTCGCCACAGGACCATGCCAGTATCGGATGGTTCTGTCATTACTACATTTTAGCGATCAATGTTTTTCGCTTCGCGTGAAACAAGATCACTCAAGAATATTTTGAAAAAGCCCCGCCTTTCGGTGTGAAATGGCGAGGCTTTTCCTCAAATCCTGCTTAGATGGACAAGGTTTATAAACCGTAAATTGGTTTGCAGACGCTTATGCAGCTTGCTTGCGCGGCTTGATCAGGCCGCGGTTGATCAGGAGTTCTGCGATCTGGATGGCGTTCAATGCCGCACCCTTGCGCAGATTATCGGAGACGACCCAGATGTTGAGGCCATTTTCGACCGTTGCATCTTCGCGGATGCGCGAAATGTAGGTCGCGTCTTCACCGGCGCATTCATAGGGCGTGATGTAGCCGCCGTTTTCATGCTTGTCGATGACAAGGCAACCCGGCGCTTCGCGCAGGATATCGCGGGCCTGATCGGCGGTGATCTCGTTTTCGAACTCGATATTGACCGATTCCGAATGGCCGATGAAGACCGGCACGCGCACGGCGGTGCAAGTGACCTTGATTTTCGGGTCAAGCATCTTCTTGGTCTCGGCCAGCACCTTCCACTCTTCCTTGGTGTAGCCATCTTCCATGAAGCTGTCGATGTGCGGGATGACGTTGAAGGCGATGCGCTTGGTGAACTTCTTGTTCTCGATCGGGTCGGCGACGAAGACGGCCCGGGTCTGGTTGAAGAGCTCGTCCATGCCATCCTTGCCGGCGCCGGAAACGGACTGGTAGGTGGAGACGACGACGCGCTTGATCTTGGCGAAGTCATGCAGCGGCTTCAGGGCCACGACGAGCTGCGCGGTCGAGCAATTCGGGTTGGCGATGATGTTGCGCTTGGTGAACTGCGTGATGGCGTCCGGGTTTACTTCCGGCACGATCAGCGGCACGTCGGCGTCGTAGCGCCAGGCCGACGAGTTGTCGATGACGACGCAGCCCTGGGCGCCGATCTTCGGCGAGACCCGCTTGGAGACATCGCCACCGGCCGACATCAGGCAGATGTCGGTGTCGGAGAAATCGTAGTTCTCCAGGTTCGAAACCTTCAGCGTCCGGTCGCCGAAGGAAACTTCGGTGCCCTGCGAGCGGGCCGATGCCAGTGCCACGACTTCGTCCGCGGGGAAACCGCGTTCAGCCAGGATATTGAGCATTTCGCGACCTACATTTCCGGTCGCGCCCGCTACTGCAACTTTGAAACCCATTTCTCAAGCTCTCTTTCTCTTCTCTCCTCTTTGGCGAGGGGGGAACCACGGTCATAACGACCGGTTCCTGTCCCCAGCCGAGCCGGGGAGAGAGCGGCAGGCCAGAGACGTCAGACGGTTTTCGTCGTCGTTTTGGCCTTGGTTTTGGAAGAAACCGGAAAATAGACATCCCGCCCGGCACATTGCGCCAGGTGAGCGAAGCTATCGATCTGTTCGAAGCGAACCATGGAGGTCTTCCTTTTCCGTCGCCGGTTCTAAGAGGTTTTCCACAGGAGTCAAGGATTTTGCGTTCCCACCCTGGCGGGAACGCGGAAATCGGAGCGAAGTTTCAGCGATTGGTGTTGCGCGTGGATTCGAACAGGAACCAGGTGCGGCGCTCTGTTTCGTCCAGCCAGTTTTCCAGCAGGCTGGCAGTGGCGATATCACCATATTCGTCGCAAACGTCGTGGGTGGCGCGGATTTCGGCTGAAAGCTTGAGATTGTTGTCCGCCAGCTCGGCGAGCATGTCCTGGGCGTCGACATAGTCGGCATCATTGTCGGGGATACGCTGCAGCTTGGCGATCTGGCCGATGGAACGCAGCGTCGTGCCGCCGATCTTGCGGGCGCGCTCGGCAAGTGGATCGGTCATGGCGAAGAGCTGCTCACCCTGTTCGTCCAGCAGCAGGTGGTAGTCGCGGAAATGCGGGCCGCTCATATGCCAATGGAAATTCTTGGTCTTGAGGTAAAGCGCAAAAACATCAGCCAGCAATGCCCTCAACGCTGCGGAAATATCGCGTGTCGCTTCTTCGCTGAGATTGGTGCGGGTACCCAGTTTCGATTTGGTATTGGCGCTGCTCATGATGACGTGCTCCGTTTCGTTGTTCGCAATGGCGGTCGCAGGGAGATGTTAGCGGAGTTCGATGACATTCGCTGTTGCGTGGAATTGCATGGCAGGCGGGACCTGCCGCGAGCATTTCGTAGCAAAACCGGCCGCGATGATCTGCGGAAAACCCGAACGGAATGATAGTATGAAGACGTAGAGGGTTTGGCAACCGCTCTCTAATGTAGCAGGCCTGAGCGGCGTCGCGATATGCGAAACAATGCCGCTCCCCTCGCGAGGAGGAGAGCGGTCTGGTGAATGGGCGGTTACTTCAGGCCACCGCCGGCATAGAGGGTTTCGCCCGTGAGCCAAGCGGAATCCTTCGAGGCGAGGAAGACGGCGATCGGGGCGATGTCCGTCGGCTGGCCGAGGCGGCCGAGCGGCGTTTGCGAAACCAGATGCTTTTCGAAATCACTGCCGATGACGCCGGCCGCATGGACGCCTTCAGTCTCGACGCCGCCGGGCGAGATGGTGTTGACGCGGATGTTGCGAGGCCCAAGTTCCTTGGCGAGGATCTGGGTGATCGAGGTGACGGCCGCCTTGGTCGCCGTATAGACGGCGGCGGTCGGCAGGTTCAGGGTGACGGCATTCGAGGCGATATTGATGACATTGCCGCCTTCTGGGCCGAAATACTTCACCGCTTCCTGCGTCGTCAGCAATGTGCCGAGGACGTTGATGTTGAATTCACGATGGAATTCCTCTTCGGTGATCTCTTCCAGCGTCGCGAACTTGTAGACGCCGGCATTGTTGACGAGGATGTCGACGCCGCCGAACGCCTCCTTGGCCTCGGCGAAAAGCCGCTTCACATCGGCGGATTTTGAAACGTCGCCATGTGCCGCGATCGCCTTGCCGCCCTTGGATTTGATCTCGGCCACGACCCTGTCGGCGCCTTCCCGGCTCGATGCATAATTGACCACGACGGCTGCGCCCGCCTCGCCAAATGCCTTGGCGATACCGGCGCCGATACCCTTCGATGCTCCGGTCACAATCGCGACCTTGCCTTCTAGCTTGCTCATGTCATCTCCTGTCGAGATATTGTTAGATAGTTTTATAATTATCGAACTATTGACGCGAACGAGGCCCTGAAGTGACGGCCGTCATCCTGTCACTTTGATATTTAGATAATCATCTAAGTGATACAAGAGCAGGCGCGCGTGGCCGGCAAAGAATTGTCAGATGTTGGAAAGCTCGGCCATATAGGCGTTGAGCACGTCGCGCCGGAGAAGCAGGCTCGCGAATTTGCCGTCCCGCAGGATTTCGATGAGACCGGCATTCTCGAGTTCTTTGAGGTGATGAGACATCGTGGCGGCGCTGACGGTATGACATTGGTTCAGCACGCTGCAAGGCATGGGATCGGCAGTGCCGCCGATCTCCTTCAGGATCTGCACACGACGCGGCTCGGCAAGCGCCCGGGCAATCAGCCCCATCTGCCTCTCGCTCAATCGTGTCTGCCCGGCATCGGTCATCGTCTTTACCACATCGCAAGCGGGAACAATTTCCCGCAGCTTCACCGCTCCAGATATATGAATGTGACGGATGGTTGGCAACCATTCGGGGTGGGTGGACGGGTCGATGTTCAATTCGCAAATGATTTTTTCGAGAGCTAGGGGCCGACCCTTGTGGTTCGAGGCTTCGCCGCCTTCGCTGATGCTTCGGCATCAAAGCACCTCACCATGAGGGCGAGGAAAATCTCTCGGCCAGGCTCAAGAAAAGCCCTCACCCTGAGGTGCGGAGGCTGAAAGCCGGAGCCTCGAAGGGCGAGGGCGGATGGGATCCCCTACTTCCCCTTCAGCAGCGGCAGTCTCGGCACAGGCCAGCCGGCCTCGCCGATGCGGAAGAGCAGGCCGTAGCGGGAATAAACAATCGCCATCATGAAGGAGAACCAGCCGCCGAGTGCCAGGCCGGCGATGACGTCGCTTGGATAATGCGCGCCGATCATCACGCGCGTCGCGGCGAGCCAGAGGGCGCAGGCGATGAAGAGGTAGCGATAGCGCGGGAAGAGGAAGGCCAGCGCCACGAAGAAGGCGCCGATGGTGGTCGCATGGCCGGACGGGAAGCTTTCGAAGCCGGCATGGCCATTGAAGGGCGAGAAGCCGAAGGGACCCCAATCCTGGAAATGCGTGGGGCGGGCACGGCCGATGGCGCGTTTCAACAGGTTGGCGAGAATGCCCGAAAGTGCGATCGTCGTCAGCAGATAGCCACCGATCTGGCAGATGCGCAGCGCCTGGCAACGGCAGCGCGCCGATTGCAACAGCCGGCTACCGGCCCAGCCCTCGAAGAACAGGAAGGCGCTGATCAGGATGAGCCAGCCGGATTCGCCGAAGTTCGTGAGCATCTTGCCGAAGAAATGAATGGGCGGCGCCATGTTCCTGATATTGGCGCCCACCGGCCAGTCGAAGAGCAGGGCTGAAAGCAGGACGATATTGGCGGTCAGGAACAGGCAGATCTTCCAATGCGACGGCGCAAAGCCATGTCTGCTTCGCCGCCACCGCCTGTCGAGAGACGTCAAGATCGCCTGCATGTTCACCGCCCGTCGCCGACATTTCCACCCCAGTCGACGACTACGCCTAGCAGGTTCCTGCTACAGTTTTTTTACAGATTTGAGACGGTCGGCGAGGCCGCGAAGCCATGATTTGTGTCCGGTGGCGGGATCAACGAAAAAGCCCTCGCTCTGCAAGCAGGAGCGAGGGCTTTTGTGTTTCACGTGAAATATAGCCGGCGATTTATGCCGAAAGGGCCTTGAATTCGGCCAGGATAGCGTCGCCCATTTCGGTGGTGCCGACCTGGCGGCTGCCCGCAGACATGATGTCGCCGGTGCGGATGCCGCTGTCGAGCACGTTGGCGATCGCCTTTTCCAGCGCGTCGGCCTCGGTCACGAGAGCGAAGGAGTAGCGCAGGCACATGGCGAAGGAGGCGATCATGGCAATCGGGTTGGCGATGCCCTTGCCGGCGATGTCGGGGGCCGAACCGTGCACCGGCTCGTAGAGCGCCTTGCGCTTGCCGGTCTTGGCGTCGGGGGCGCCGAGCGAGGCCGACGGCAGCATGCCGAGCGAGCCGGTCAGCATGGCGGCGACGTCGGAGAGCATGTCGCCGAAGAGGTTATCGGTGACGATGACGTCGAACTGCTTCGGCTGACGAACGAGCTGCATGCCGCCGGCGTCGGCTAGCATATGTTCGAGCTGGACGTCAGCATATTTTTCCTTGTGTGTCGCGGTGACGACCTGGTTCCAGAGCACGCCGGACTTCATGACGTTGCGCTTTTCCATCGAGCAGACGCGGTTGTTGCGGGTACGCGCCAGTTCGAAGGCGACGCCGGAGATGCGTTCGATTTCGTAGGTATCGTAAACCTGCGTGTCGATGCCGCGCTTCTGGCCGTTGCCGAGGTCGATGATTTCCTTCGGTTCGCCGAAATAGACGCCGCCGGTGAGTTCGCGGACGATCAGGATATCGAGGCCTTCGACCAGCTCCGGCTTCAGCGAAGAGGCCGACGCTAGCGCCGGGTAGCAGATGGCCGGGCGCAGGTTGGCGAAAAGCTGAAGATCCTTGCGCAGGCGCAGCAGGCCGGCTTCGGGGCGCACTTCGTAAGGCACATCATCCCACTTCGGACCACCGACGGCGCCGAAGAGAACGGCATCGGCGGCCATCGCCTTGGCCATATCGGCATCGGAGATTGCCGCGCCGTGCGCGTCATAGGCGCTGCCGCCGACCAGACCCTCGTCGGTAACGAAACCGGCGCCCTTCGCCTTGTTCATATAGGCGATGATCTTGCGGACTTCGCCCATGGCTTCAGGGCCGATGCCGTCACCCGGCAGAAGGAAGAGATTGCGCACTGTCATGGGAAGAGCCTCCGCAAAAGAAACAAGTTGCGGGTTCTTAGACCTGCAAATGCGGCTTTTCAAGCGAGGAAGGGCGGGAAACGGTACGGTTTTGCGGCTTTTGCGGCCAATCACCCGCCCTCACCCTTCGAGGGCCCTGCGGGCCACCTCAGGGTGAGGGTTAATCTTTTGTGCTTGGCTGAAAAGGCCGCTCCACTCTCATCCTGAGGTGCGGAGCCTCGAAGGACAAGGGTGGCCCCGACTCACTGCCTCTTACTCAGCCAGCCCCAGTGAGGCCAGATAAGCGGCCGATGCCGGGATCTTCGACTTGTCCTTGATCTCGATGATCAGGCGCGGATTGCTGTCGAGCTTGGCAAGGGCGGCGAAGACGGCGCGCCAGTGGATGTTGCCTTCGCCGAGGCTCCAATGGCGGTCGGCATAGCCGTCGGCGTCCTGCAGGTGGATGTGCTGCAGGCGGTTGCCGGCGGCGTGGACGTAGTAGTCGACTGGCGGCGCGGCGGTGTAGCCATGGGCATAATGGGCATGGCCGGTGTCGATCGACACGGCAACAGCCGGCGAATTGAAGCTGTCGGCGAGGCCGACGCGGATATGCGGATCCTTGTCCTCGATGTTCTCGATGACCATGGTCAGCCCGATGTCTTCGGCGCGCTTGACGGCGTCCTTCAGCGTCAGGTGCGTATGTTCGATGATCTTTTCGCGTTCGCCCTTGTTGTTGTCCAGGTTGTTGTAGGACCAGGACGTATAGGGGCTATGGATGACCATCTGCGTCGCGCCGATATTGGCGCAGACGTCCAGCGCCTGCAGGAGGCGCTTGGAAACCACGGCGCGGATATCGGGATCCTGCGAGGCGATGATGAAGCCCCAGAACGGGCCGTGGATGCCGAGACGGCCCTGATGGCCGTCGAGCAGTTTTCTGGCACGCTCGGCAAGCGGCGCCCAGTCGCCATTCAGGATTTCGGCGTCAACGAAACTCTGCAGTTCCAGGTCGCGCGGCTTTTCGAGCAGCCAGCCGCGATGGGTTTCGACGTCGGTGAGCGTCATGGCGGCGCCGACAATGGGAAGGGAGGTCATGGAATGCTCCAGTAGGGGGAGAAAATCGGGGACGGGAGCGGCCTCTGGGCGCTCCGCAGAGGCTGTATGAACCTGCTTCTTGTCGGGCATATTACAGCCGACCGGATCTCATGACCTTTATACGCCGAGGCATAAGAAAAAGCCGGGCTTTTCAGCCCGGCTTTGACACGCAAATATTATGATGAAATCGATCAGGCAGCCCAGGGATGAGCGGCGGCGTTCGACTTTTCGAACTTGTCGATCGCGGATGCCTTTTCCAGCGTCAGGCCGATATCGTCGAGGCCGTTCAGCAGGCAGTGGCGCTTGAATTCGTCGAGTTCGAACTTCAGCGAGCCGCCGTCCGGGCCAGTGATCTCGAGGTTTTCCAGGTCGATCGTCAGGATGGCGTTGGAGCCGCGCGAGGCGTCGTCCATCAGCTTGTCGAGATCTTCCTGGCTGACCTTGATCGGCAGGATGCCGTTCTTGAAGCAGTTGTTGTAGAAGATATCGGCGAAGCTGGTCGAGATGACGCAACGGATACCGAAGTCGAGCAACGCCCAGGGAGCATGTTCGCGCGAGGAACCGCAGCCGAAATTATCGCCGGCGACGAGGATCTTGGCGTTCTGATAGGCCGGCTTGTTGAGCACGAAATCCTGGTTCGGCGATCCGTCTTCATTGTAACGGGCTTCGGCGAACAATCCCGTTCCGAGACCGGTGCGCTTGATGGTCTTCAGATAATCCTTCGGGATGATCATGTCGGTGTCGACATTGACGACCGGGAGGGGTGCTGCGACACCGGTCAACTTCACGAACTTGTCCATAGGTCCTGCCTTCAATTTTCGTCTATGCACGAATTATCCTGCCAATAGCGCAAATCCGGCCCAAAATGAAGGGGAATCTTGGAAATGCTCCGCAGGTGGGCGCATCCGTCGCGGTGCTGCAATTTGGGAATTGCGCGCACAAGCGCCTCGGGCCCGGCAAGACGCCGCCCTGCCCGATATCAGAGATCGATGATCGTGCCGCGACCGTCGTTCCAGACGCGCATCTCGCGCTGACCGTTGTTCGCCCTGGCGCGCACCGGAACCGGCTTCATCCGCAGCGAAATCGCGCGGCCCACCATAAGCGCGGTGAGGATGCCGCCGACGGCGAGCGTCAGCGAAACGGTAAACAGCGCCATCGCCGCAAACACGGTGATGCCGGCAAGCGCGATAAACAAGGAACGGATGTTTTTCATGGTCGAGACCTCTCTACTCATGGAAATGTGGTCCTCTCTTCTCCCATCTGCAAGAGGAGCGTGGCTTTTTGTTGTCGCGCCATTGTCATCTTGCCTAGAGATTGAAAGCGCGGCAAAACTGGAGGATGAGTAGAGCTGCCCCTCCCCGTTCCGTCTGCCTGCGCCGCTCGGTGCTGAGCGTACCCGCGATCAACCTTCGCGCGCTTGAAAAGATCGTCAGCCTCGATTGCGATGCGATCATCTTCGATCTCGAGGATTCCGTGGCGCCGGAGAAGAAAGCGGAGGCGCGGGAGAATTTGAAGGTCTTTTTTGCCGGCCCGCCGCCTGTCGGCAAGGAGCGGATCATCCGCATCAATACGCTGTCATCCGGTTTTGGCGCCGACGACCTGGAGCTGGTGCTGGCACTCGAACCCGATGCGGTACTTCTGCCCAAGGTCGACGGACCGCAGGATGTGACTGTCGTCAGCGATAGGCTTGCCGAGGCGGATGCGCCGGAGAGCCTGCGCATCTGGGCGATGATCGAGACGCCGCGCGGCATTCTGAATGCGGCCGCCATTGCCGAGGCCGGACGCACGCCGGGAAGCCGGCTCGATTGCTTCGTCGTCGGTCTCAACGATCTGCGCAAGGAGACCGGGGTATTGCCGCAGCCGGGTCGCGCCTATCTGGTGCCCTGGCTGATGCAGGTGATTTTGGCCGTCAGCGCCTACGGGCTCGACGCCATCGACAGCGTCTTCAACGATTTCAAGGATATGCAGGCGCTGGACGCCGAATGCGACGAAGGTCGCGCCATGGGCTTTGCTGGCAAGATGCTGATCCACCCGAACCAGATCGAGGCCGCCAATCGGCATTTCGGGCCGGACGAGACGGCGATTGCCGAGGCGGAGGCGATCATCGCCGCCTTTTCCGATCCCGCCGCCGCGAGCCTTAATGTCGTCAATCTCGGCGGCCGCATGGTCGAGCGGCTGCATCTTGTCCAGGCGGAGAGACTGGTTCATAAAGCTCGCCTGATTGCAAAACGCCATCGCCCTTCGGCAAGTTGAGGGTGAGGCCGAGATGTTACGAAAGACGCTTCGATGAAACTCTATCGCTTCCTCACCGGACCGGATGACGCTTCCTTCTGCCACAGGGTGACCGCCGCGCTGAACAAGGGCTGGGATCTCTCGGGCTCGCCGACCTATAGCTTCAACGCCGCGACCGGCGTGATGCAGTGCGGCCAGGCGGTCGTCAAGGAAGTTGTCGGCAAGGATTATGATCCTGAGATCAAGCTTTCCGAGCAATAGGCGTGCAGCAATAGGACTGCTCTTCTAGCGATCCGTCGCTTCTTCCGCGCTTTCCTCGATGCGCTCCATGTCCTCGTCGCTCAGGCCGAAATGATGGCCGATCTCGTGGATCAGGACATGGGTGATGATGTCGCCGAGGGTTTCCTCGTTTTCCGCCCAGTAATCGATGATCGGCCGGCGATAGAGGCGGATCTTGTTCGGCATTTCTCCGGTCTGGGCGGTGAAGCGCTCGGATATGCCGCGACCTTCGAACAGGCCGAGCAGGTCGAAGGGCGTTTCCAGCGCCATGTCCTCGAACACGTCGTCGTCTGGAAAATCCTCGATCACAATGATGAGATTGCCGGTGAGCGAACGGAATTCGTCCGGTAGGTGGCTGTAAGCCTCCGTGGCCAGTGATTCAAACGTGCTGATTGAGGGTGCGTGGCGGTCCCGCCAATCCTCGCTCTGGTCAATGCGGGCCATGAATGCTTCCTTCCGTAGCTGGTCATATAGAGCCTTTGCTCGGCTTTTTCGAGAGCCGATTGTGGCAGAGGAATATTTTCTCATAGAATCATGTTGACTCTTTCCTCGACCTCTGGAATCCATAAGAACATAACAGGAACATAATTGATCTGGAGCTAACGTCATGGCCGAGACCGCCGTGGCGCGGGAAACGCTTTTTGCCCTGCGTGAAACCATCGCCCGACTGGAAGGCAGGCCGATACCGGCGCTGTCAGCGGCTGCGCATGAGACGCAGGCGATGGAACCTGATGCCGGTCAGGCGGATGCTGCCCAGTCGCTGCTTGCGATCGGGGTTGTCGATCTCGATGAGGCGATGCAGGGCGGTGTGCCGCTCGATGCACTGACGGAAATCCGTTCGCTGGCCTTGCGTCATGCGGGTGCGGCCAGCGCTTTCACGTTTGCTCTTGCCGCGCGGCTTGGGGCGCAAGCCGCCGGCAAGACCGCGGCTGTGGCGCCGGTTCTATGGATCGGTGACACGGTCGCGGCGATGGAGGCGGGCCTGCCCTACCCCATCGGCATCAGGGATTTCGGATTGGAACCGTCCGCTTTCCTGCAGGCCTCGCCGCGCAAGCTGGAAGAGGCGTTGTGGCTGGCGGAGACGGCACTCGCAAGTGCTGCCTTTGCGGTCGTCATCCTGGAAGTGCGCGGCAATCCGGCCCGTTTCGGCCTGACCGAAAGCCGGCGGCTCGCGCTTCGGGCCAAGGCGGCGGGACGGCCTTTGTTCTTATTGCGGCAGGGGGGCGAGGAGGAGGCAAGCAGCGCCCTCTTCCGCCTCTGCGTCGAACCCGCGCCGGCTTTGGCGCGGCTTCTACCGGACGGATCGATGCTTGGCGGTAGCATCGGTCATCCGGCCTTTCATCTCACCCTGGAAAAGAGCCGTAACCCGGCGCCTTTTTCCATAACCCTGGAATGGAATGCCCATGACCGCCAGTTTTCCCCTGTCCCCGACGCTCAGCGTCCTGCCTTTCCCGACGAATACGCAGCGCATTCTGGCGCTGACCTTCCCGCATCTGCCGACCGACCGGATCGCCCGCAAGCGCTGGGGCCTGTCCTGGCGTACAGACGGCCGGCTTGAAGCGCCGCCGCTCGCCTGCGCCGGCAAGCTCAGCAATGCCATGCGGCTCACCGCGCTCAACGAAAAGGCGGAGATCATCGGGCTGAAGCTCGGCCTGGGTGTTGCCGAGGCGAAGGCAATCTGTCCCGCTCTCGACGTCATCGAAGAGGATCCGGCGGCAGACCGCAAGCTGCTGGAGGCGATCGCCGACTGGTGCGATCGTTATACGCCGCTGGTGGCGATCGACGGCAAGGACGGGCTTTTTCTCGACATTACCGGCTGCGCCCATCTTTTCGGCGGCGAAGAGGCACTGCTCGAGGATATATTGATCCGCATTTCCGGGCTTGGTCTCGACGTTCGTGGCGCCATCTCCTCGGCGCCGGGCCTGTCCTGGGCGGTTGCCCGCTTTGACGACAGCCGCGTCGTCCCGCCGGACGCCATGGAAGAGGCGCTGGCGCCGTTGCCGGTCGCGTCGCTGAGGCTCGGCGAGGAAACCGTCGCCGCATTGCAGAAGCTGGGGTTGAAGCAGGTGGGCGATCTTCTTGTCGCGCCGCGGGCGCCACTCACCCGCCGTTTCGGCGCGCAACTGCTTCTGCGGCTCGATCAGGCCATTGGCCTGACTGAGGAACCGATCTCGCCGCGCCGGCCGGTCGCGCAATTGTCAGCCGAGCGGCGGCTTGCTGAGCCGGTGCAGGCCGAGGCCGAAATCTTGCAATTGGCCCGCGAGCTTGCCGAAACCCTGAAGCCGGGGCTGGAAGCGCGCGGTGTCGGCGGCCGCTTGTTCGAACTCCTGCTGTTTAGGGTCGACGGCGCGGTGTTCCGCATTGCTGCCGGCGCGTCGCAGCCGTTGCGTGAGCCGCGGCGGGTCGCCGGCCTGTTCACCGAGCGCTTTACCGCCATTCATGACGATCTCGATGTCGGATACGGCTTCGAGATCGTCCGTCTGAACGTCCTGCAGCATGCGCCTTTCGACGCGATGCAGGGCGATTTCGTCGAGGAGGACCGGCAGGGCACGTCGCTTGCCGCCTTCGCCGACCGGGTTGCGGCGCGGCTGGGGCCGGATTGCCTGCAGGGTTTCGAGTTGCGGCAAAGCCATATTCCCGAGCGGGCCGCCCGGCCGGTGCCGGCCATGGACATCCTCGCTACTCGCAGGCGGACGGGCAGCGAAGATGCCGGTCACGGCTTTTTCCGGGGCGAACGGCCGCTCCGGCTGTTTCGCACGCCGGAGCCGATCGAGGCCTTTGCCGCCGAGGTGCCTGATGGCCCACCCCGGCAGTTCCGCTGGCGGCGGATGATGCATCGGGTCTTGCGGGCCGAAGGGCCGGAGCGGCTGGCGGCGGAATGGTGGATCGAGGAAGCGGAAGACGTCCCGGAGCGTGATTATTTCCGCATTGAGGACGAGGACGGTCATCGCTACTGGCTGTTTCGCAAGGGGCTCTATGGGCAGGATGCTGCGCCGGGCTGGTATATGCATGGGGTTTTCGCGTGAGCGGCCATCCGTCCTTTTCCGGGTCGGCCCCTTTTTTCGAGATCGGAGCACGGTCGAACTTCTCCTTTCTCGAAGGTGCCTCGCATCCGGAAGAGATGGTGCTGGGCGCGAAGATCGCCGGCCTTGCCGGCCTTGGCCTTGCCGATCGCAACAGCGTCGCCGGCGTGGTCAAGGCGCATGTCATTGCCAAGCAGCATGGCTATCGCTTTCAGCCCGGCGCCCGCCTCGTCTTTTCGGACGGCACACCCGACATTCTCGCTTTCCCACAGAACCGCCAGGGTTGGGCGCATCTCTGCCGGTTGCTGAGTGCCGGCAATCTGCGTGGCGAAAAAGGCGTTTGCATCCTGAACGAAAGCAACCTGCTGGAATGGGGCGACGAGATGATGCTGGCGCTCGTTCCAGATGCGGCGAGCGTGGAGACACCGGAAGGACAGGCAAAGCTGGAGGAATGTCTTGCGCGGCTTTGGATGCGCTTCGGCAGGAAGCTTCATATGGTCTTGTCGCCTGCCTATGACGGGCGGGATCGACTGGTTTTTGCGACCCTTTCTATCCTGGCGCTTCGAAACGGCGTGCGGCTGATCGCGAGCAACGAGCCGCTTTATCACGCAACCGAACGCAAGCCGCTTGCCGATATCGTCGTTTCGATCCGCGAACATGTGCCGATCGCTGAAGCCGGTTTCAAACTCGCGGCCAATGCCGAGCGCTATCTGAAGGGTGGGGCCGAGATGGCGCGTCTTTTCAGGGACTATCCGAAGGCCATTGCCAATACGCAGAAATTCTTCAATCGGCTGTCTTTTTCGCTGGATGAGCTGAAGCACAATTATCCCGACGAAAGCGTTCCGGGCGAGACCGTATCGGAAACGCTGGAGCGGCTGGCGCGGGAAGGCGCGAAACGGCGTTATCCCGATAAGATTCCCGAAAAGGTCGCCAAGCAGATCGATTATGAGCTCGCGCTCATCCGCGAGCGGCAATACGAGCCTTATTTCCTGACGGTGCATCGCATTATGGAATATGCCCGTAGTCGGAATATTCTCTGTCAGGGGCGTGGGTCCGCCGCCAATTCCACAGTCTGCTATTGCCTTGGGATTACCGAGGTCAATCCGGAGATCACAACACTCTTGTTCGAGCGCTTTATCTCGACGGAACGCGAGGAACCGCCGGATATCGACGTCGATTTCGAACACGAGAAGCGCGATCAGGTCATCCAGTTCATCTATGACCATTATTCCAAGGAGCATGCCGGACTGACGGCGGCGGTCACCAGCTATCGGGCGCGTTCGGCCGGCCGCGAAGTGGCGAAGGCCTTCGGCCTGTCGGAGGATGTGCAGTCGGCCTTGGCGAGCGGCGTCTGGGGCTGGTCGACGGAAGAGCTGTCCGAGCGCGAGGCACGGCTGGCGGGCCTCGATCTCAAGGACAAGACGACGAAGCGCGTGCTCTCCTATGCCTCGACGCTGATGGGGTTTCCGCGCCATCTGACCCAGCATGTCGGCGGTTTCGTCATCACCCGGGACCGGCTGGATGAAGTCGTGCCGATTATGCATACGGCGATGAAAGATCGCTATATGATCGAGTGGAACAAAGACGATCTCGACAGTCTCAATATCTTGAAAATCGACGTTCTGGCGCTGGGTATGCTCACCTGCCTTGCCAAGGCTTTCGATCTCCTTCTGCTACATTATGATGTAAAGAAGCAGCTTGCCGATCTTGGGAGTGGCGAATATCCCGACCGCATACCCGTCTATAACATGATCTGTCGCGCCGACACTATCGGCGTCTTCCAGATCGAAAGCCGGGCGCAGATGAGCATGTTGCCGCGTCTCCAGCCCCGCAAATTTTACGATCTGGTCATCGAGGTGGCGATCGTTCGGCCTGGGCCGATCCAGGGCAATATGGTGCATCCCTATCTCAAGCGACGGGAGGCTGATCGGGCGGGAAAGGATCTCGACTATCCGAGCCCTGAGCTGAAGGAGGTTCTGAAGCGAACGCTGGGCGTCCCCTTGTTTCAGGAGCAGGCCATGCAGATCGCCATTACGGCCGCAGGTTTTACGCCTGCCGAGGCCGACAAGCTGCGCCGAGCGATGGCGACGTTCAAGCGAACCGGTACTATCCATACCTTCGAGAAGAAGATGGTCGAAGGCATGGTTGCTCGCAACTATGACCGTGAATTCGCCAAGAATTGCTTCGAGCAGATCAAGGGCTTCGGCGAATATGGCTTTCCGGAAAGCCACGCGGCTTCCTTCGCCCTCCTCGTTTATGCGTCTTCCTGGATCAAGACCTATTATCCCGATGTCTTCTGCGCAGCGATGTTGAATTCGCAGCCGATGGGCTTCTATGCGCCGGCGCAGCTCGTACGCGATGCGCGAGAACATGGCGTCGAGGTGCGGCCGGTGGATATCAACCGGTCGGAATGGGATTCGCTTTTGGAGGAGGCGCGTTTCGACAGGAATGCGATCGAGCCCCGTCATGCGCCGATGCGGGAAGTGATCCGAACGAACCGAGCCGTCCGTCTCGGCTTCCGGCAGGTCAAAGGGCTATCGGAAACCGATATGGGTGAACTCGTTGCCCGTCGCGGCTCTGGCTATGCCTCCGTGCGCGATCTCTGGCTGCGCTCCGGCCTTGCCAAGTCCGCCATCGAGCGGCTTGCCGATGCCGATGCCTTCCGGTCGATCGGGCTTGAGCGCCGCGAGGCGCTGTGGGCCGTCAGGGCGCTGGATGCGCAAAGTGCCGCCGAAAAGCTTCCCCTTTTCGATCTAGCCGATCGCGCCGACCTGCAGGTCGAGGCAGATGTTTCGCTGCCGGAGATGCTGCCCGGCGAGCAGGTGATCGAGGATTATCGCTATCTCTCGCTGTCTCTGAAGGCACATCCGGTTTCTTTCCTACGCGCGGATTTCGCCCGCATGGGCATCGTACAGACCCGGGATCTGCCCACTATCGCCAATGGGCGCATGGTGACGGTGGCGGGACTGGTGCTAGTGCGCCAGCGGCCGGGCTCGGCGAATGGGGTGATCTTCATGACCCTCGAGGACGAGACCGGCGTTGCCAATGCGATCGTCTGGCCGAAGATGTTCGAGAAATACCGCGCCATCGTCATGGGTGCCCGGCTGGTCAAGATCCGTGGCCGCCTGCAGAGTGAGAGCGGTGTCATCCATGTGGTGGTCGATTATATCGAGGACATGACCCCGGCGCTCGGCATTCTGCAGCGCGAAGCCCGGCGTTTCGGCGTCAGTGACCGGGCGGACGAGGCCCTGCGTCCAACCATGGATCATCGGCAGAGGAAACGACTTGTGGAGGATGGCCGGTCGGCGCAAAGCCTGGCTGGCGAGATCGCGACGGATGGCCGCGGCGATATTGCCGGGACGGCCAGAGTCATGCCGCGAGGCCGCAATTTTCATTGAAGTCTGGGGAAAAGCGGGATGTCGCTCCCTCGTAGGGCGATATCCCGAGCTTTGCCTAACGAAAAATGAATCGATTCTTTACTTGACAAGAACCCTCTTCTTTCGCAGATAACAGGATAGCAAATGTCATGTTTGACGGACTGAGCGAAGAATGCTGGTTTGTAGCTGTAATTATATCACCGACAAGGAAATCCGGGACGTCATCAACGAGTTCCTGGATGAGGACTGTTGGCAGCTCATCGTCCCCGCCAAGGTGTATCACGCCATGTCGAAGCGCGGCCGTTGCTGCGGTTGTTTCCCGAATGTCGTTGATATCATTATACAGACAACCGAAGACTATCATGCCCGTCGCCACTCGACGGAAGCCGAAATATTTGATTTCATGTCCCGCCTGAAAAAATTCCATGAAGAAAACAGGAGAGCGGACATTGAAAGGCGACAAAAAAGTCATCGAGCGGCTTAACGAGGCTCTGTTCCTCGAGCTCGGCGCAGTCAACCAATATTGGGTTCATTACCGGCTTCTCGAAGATTGGGGCTACACCAAGCTTGCCAAGAAGGAGCGTGCGGAATCCATCGAGGAGATGCAGCACGCCGACCGTCTCGTCGCCCGAATCATCTTCCTAGAAGGACATCCGAACCTGCAGACGCTGGCACCGCTGCGCATCGGCCAGAATGTCAAGGAAGTGCTGGAAGCGGATCTTGCCGGCGAATACGACGCCCGCACCGCCTACAAGAAGTCGCGCGACATCTGTCATGACGCCGGCGACTATGTGTCGATGAAGCTGTTCGAACAGCTGCTGATCGACGAGGAAGGTCATATCGACTTCCTGGAAACCCAGCTCGAACTGCTCGGTAAGATCGGCGAGGCCAAATACGGCCAGCTCAACGCCGATTCGGCCGATACCGCCGAATAATCGCATTCGGATCCGGCCGCTTTTCGAGACGGCCGGATCCCAACTTGCGTCAGTCTTCGGCCTTCAGGCCTGCCAGGTGCTGGAATTCAGCAACCACTTGGTCGTAGACCGGGCGCTTGAAGGCGACGATCAGGCCGGGCAACTCCGCCATCGGCTTCCATTCCCAGGCGTCGAATTCTGGCTCATGGCCGCCGGGCGGCGGGTTAATGGCGATTTCGCTCTCGTCGCCATCGAAGCGGAAGGCGAACCAGCGTTGGGTCTGGCCGCGGAATTTCCCCTTGAGGCCGATACCAATCAGTTGCGGCGGCAGATCGTAGTTGATCCAGTCTTTTGCCTCGGCAAGCAGCGTCACCGTCTTCATGCCGGTCTCTTCATAGAGCTCGCGATAGGCTGCCTCCAGCGGATCCTCGCCGGCGTCGATGCCGCCCTGCGGCATCTGCCAGAGCTGCGGTGAGCCGTCATATTCGGAATTGCCGATCGGAATGCGCTTGCCGGCCCAGACCAGCCCCTCGCGGTTCAGCACCATGATGCCGACGCAGGGGCGATAGGGCAGGTCTTCGGCTTTGATGGGTGAGTTGGTTTTGCTCATCTTGTCCTCTGGGGGTCAGGGGTGTCTAGAGCGCTTCAGCGCTCTAGCTTATTGTTTCTGCGCAATTCCGGACAGAAAACCGCTAACGCACTTTTCCTGGAATTGCTTTAGGGTCGTCGGCAAGTGCCGAGACGGCAACGATCTCGATGCCGCGCATGGCTGCCTCCTGGCTCCATTTGCTGATGGCGTCGATGCTCTCGTCGAAGGCGGATGCGACGCCGATCGCCGTGCCATTGCGACGCGCGATGCGCTCCAGCTCGTCGAGCTTCTTCAGGATGGCATCCTGCTGCAATTCGCCATCAAGCTGCATGTCGGCGAAAGCATGCGGTGTCTCCAGCGCCTTGGCGACGGTGCCGGATTTGGATTGGGCGGACGAGCCGTCGTCGAGGAACAGCAGGCCGCGCTTGCCGATATCGCGCATGACGGGCTGCAGGGCGTCGGTGTTCGACAGGAAGCGCCCGCCGAGATAGTTCATCACGCCGGTATAGTTGGTGATCTTGCCCATGGCCTTGTGCAGGTTGTCGATGTTCTTCGCCGCCGATTGCGAGGTCAAAAGCGTCTCAGGCCCGGGATTGTTGCCGGGATAGTCGAAAGGCTCGAAAGGCACCTGGATCAGGATCTCATGGCCGCCGCGCCGCGCCTCCTGCATCCAGCGCTGCAGGCTGTTGCCGCTGGCGGCAAAGGCGAGGGTGATTTCTTCCGGCAGCTTCTCGATGGCGCGCTGCGTGCCGGTCTGGCTAAGGCCGAGGCCGCTGACGACGATGGCGACGCGGGTGCCGCGGGCGCCGGACCAGGGCCGGGCATATTGGTCCATTGATCTAAGCCCGCTTGGCGCTGTGATCGGCAGCTTGCCGAAGGGTGAATCCTCCAGCAGGCTTTCGTTCGGCGTTGCCGCCATGCGCGGATCCTGGCCGATCTGGTTGGCATTGATCAGCACCGGGCCGCTGCCGTCGCGCGCGGTCGGGCTGAACATGGTCACCACAGAGCCATCGCTGGTGACGATGCGAGAGGTATTGGCGCCGGATTGCGGATCGACCTCAGTCAGGCTCGGCTGATCGGCCGCGGCGGGTCTAGTGTCAGCCGGTGGCGTGGGCGCCGTCTTCTCGGCTGTCTCGACCGGCGGCGGGGTTTTCTGGAGAGTATCGCGCAACAACGCCGAATAGAGGGAAAAGCTGGCGATTGCGATCAGACAGAAGCCGGCAAGGATGCGCCCGAAGGGCGGCCGCCGCCGCTTACGGTCCGGTCCGCGGTTCTGGCCGAGCGGTGCATGCAAATCCGTTCCCAAAGTCCGTATCCACCCCAAGCGGGAAACTGTCTGCCCCAGACTCAAAACACGAAAGCATGATCCGAATAGATGTCGAATGAGATCGCGCTCATTCCGGCGGCGGAAGCAAGATGAGACCGGTCACCTCGCCCCGGATATGAAAAGCGCCGGGTCTGTTTCCAGCCCGGCGCTGTTTCCTTATTTGGAGGAAACCGCCTTTTCCGGATTCGGCGGGAAGGCCGGATCGGTCTTGGCGCCGCGCAGCAGGTCGAGCGCGTAGTTGAGCTGGAGATCGTCCTTCGGATCCGGCGGCACATAGGCGGCCGAGCCGGAGCCCTGGTCGGTTTCACTCTGGCCCTTGATGTGGCCTGGTAGGCTGGATTCGCCCTCGGTTACCAGCTTGCCCTTCAGATCGTCCGGCAGCGGCTGGTCGACCTTGATGTCAGGCGTGATGCCGGTGCCCTGGATGGAGCGGCCCGATGGCGTGTAATAGAGCGCCGTCGTCAGACGCAGCGCGCCGTTTCCGTCACCGAGCGGGATGATCGTCTGGACCGAGCCCTTGCCGAAGGACTGCGTGCCGACGACGGTAGCACGGCGCAGGTCCTGCAGGGCGCCGGCGACGATTTCCGAAGCCGAAGCCGAGCCGCCGTTGATCAGCACGATGATCGGCTTGCCGTCGGTGATGTCGTCCGGGCCGGCATTGAAGCGGCGGGTTTCATCCGGATTGCGGCCGCGGGTCGAGACGATTTCGCCACGCTCCAGCACATCGTCGGCAACATTGATCGCCTGGTCGAGCAGGCCGCCTGGATTGAGGCGCAGGTCGAGGACATAGCCCTTGAGCTTGTCGGCCGGGATGTCCTTCTTGATCTTGGTGATCGCGGCTTCGAGATCCGGCGTGGTCTTTTCGGTGAAGGAAATGATGCGAAGATAGCCGACATCGCCCTCTTCGCGCGACTTGACGGCGGCAACGGCGATCACGTCACGGATGATGGTGAGTTCGATCGGCTTGTCGGCGCCCTTGCGCAGCAGCGTCAGCTTGATCGGCGTCTTGACCGCGCCGCGCATCTTCTCGACGGCATCTTCCAGCTTCAGGCCGCGTACGGACTGACCATCGATGGCGGTGATGTAGTCGCCGGCGAGAACGCCAGCCTTGGCGGCGGGCGTGTCGTCGATGGGGGTGATGACCTTGACTAGGTCGTTGTCCATCGTCACTTCGATGCCGAGACCGCCGAATTCACCCTTGGTCTGGGTGCGCATGTCGTCGGCATCCTTGGCATTCATATAGCTCGAATGCGGGTCAAGCGAGGTCAGCATGCCGTTGATGGCGGCTTCGATCAGCTTGTCTTCCTGGGGCGGCGTCACATACTGCGCGCGCACACGTTCAAAGACATCGCCGAAAATCGACAATTCCTTGTACGTGGAAGAACCAGCGGCTTCCGCCGGCACTACCGCCGTGTAGATAACGCTCATCGCGGTCGCACCCATCAATGCGCCAACGAGAACAAGAGAAGCCCTACGTATCATTGCGTGCCTTTCCAGTATCCTTTGAGGTCCACCAGGGTCGAGAATCGACCGGCTTCCCATCTTTTCGAAATTCAATGTAAAGCGTTGGTCGATCTGTTTCCAGCGCCAATGCAGTCGCACTAGCGACTCTTTTTTGGCCCATCACCGCGAGCGGCTCGCCGGCGAAAACAAATTTGCCCAGACGCGTCTTGATCGCGTCCATACCCGACAGCACCATATGGTAGCCGTCGCCCGTGTCTAGAATGACCATCTGGCCGTAGCTGCGAAACGCGCCGGCGTAAACGACTGTCCCATCGGCAGGAGCGGTGACGAGTGCGTCGGGGCCGGTTGCGAGCGTAACGCCCATCGCCGTATGTCCCGTACCGTCGTCGTCGCCGAACTGGCGGAGAATATCGCCCGCCACAGGCAGCTCCAATTTCCGTTTAAGATCGGAGAACGGATATGCGGGCGCAATGCGGTTTTTATCGGGCACACCGCTTTCGGCCAGAGCCTTGGCCTGCTCGCGCTGCTGGTCGGTCAATTGCTCGCGGCGGGCCTGTTCCGCCCGCGCGGCGGCGGCGGCGTCGCGCACCGAGCCGATCTGGTTTTCGAGCGAGGCGACAAGGCCCTCGAGGCTGGTCGCCTGGCCGGCCAGTTCCTCGGAGCGCTTGCGCTCGGCATCGAGTTTTGCGGCGTTCTCATGGCTGAGCTTGTCGTTCTCGCTGAGTAGCATGTCCATGCGCCGTTCTTCCTCCAGACTGTTGGTCATGGTGGTGGTGAGGTCGGCCTTCTCGGTGGCGGTGGCGGTATGCAGCTTGGTGAGGTCGGTCAGGTCGGCGATGAGCTTGTCCGTCTCCTTGCGCATGCCGGGGACAACGGCGCCGAGCAGGATGGCGCTGCGCACCGAGGCAAGCGCATCGTCGGGCGTCACCAGCAGCGCCGGCGGCGGGTTGCGGCCCATGCGCTCCAGCGCACCTAAAACTTCGGCCAGCAGCGCGCGGCGATCGTGCAGCGATTTGCGGATCTTGTCTTCCTTGACCGCGAGATCGGTCAGTGTCTTTTCGCTCTGCTGGATCTTGCGGTCCAGATCCCTGCGGCGGGTGGCGCTGTCGATCAGGGCCTGGCGCAGGCTGGCGGTGCTTTTATCGAGCGCGGCGATACTGTCCGTCAAGGCTTTGGTCTTGTCGGAGGAAAGGCTGATCGTCTTCGACAGATCCTCCAGTGCCGCGCGGGTCTCGTCGCGCTTGCGGGCAAGTTCGGCCGCTGGATCCGGGGCCTGTTCCGCTGGTCCCATCGATGGCGGTGCTGCGGCAGGTTGATCGCTTGGCGCCTGCGCCGCCATGCCGCCATCTTCCTGCGCGAGCGCCACGTCCTGGAACTGAAATGGCCCGGTCACATAGGCACCCACGCCAAAACACACCGCCAGGGATGGCAGCAGCAGGCGGGAAAACGTGGGCGGGGTTTTTCTCATCCAGTCGGTTCGGGCTTGGTCCCTTTAGATCGCGTGAAAATAAGCTGATTTGCCGCGATTACCTAGGAAGCATCATGACTTTTTCGGCGGGAATCAAAACACGCCTGTGTGAGCGTTCCGTTAACGCAAAACAGCGCAAAGCCAAACTGTTTTCGAGCGGCTGGATTCTCGCCGACGGACCGTCAAACCCGGTGGTAGGGATGCCCCGACAGAATGGTGACGGCGCGGTAGAGCTGTTCGGCAATGAGAATACGCACAAGCTGGTGCGGCCAGGTCATCTTGCCGAGGCAGATGGTGGCGTCGGCTCTGTCATAAAGGGAGGGGTCGAGGCCGTCGGCGCCACCAATGGCGATCGTCAGGTCGCGCTTGCCCTGATCGCGGAAGGTGCCGAGCAAAGCGGCGAAGGCTTCGCTGTCGAGCGCCTTGCCCCGCTCGTCGAGGAGAATGAGGATGCCGCCGTCCGGATGCGCTTTCTGCAGCAGAACCGCTTCCTCACGCTTACGCGTCTCGCCGTTCGAGGCGCGGCTTTCGGCCACTTCGGTCATCCGCGCCAATTCCAGCCCGATCGCCGGGCCAGCTTTGGCAAAACGGTCGAGATAACGGGCCGCAAGATCCTTTTCAGGGCCGGTTTTTAACCGTCCCACGGCAAAAAGACCTATTCGCATTCCCACTCCCAAGCATATCCGCCGTCATAGCGGCACGCATATAGACTGTTGCCGGACAATCATGTCCGGCGCTTCAAAATAGCCTGCCGGGGCCGGGAAGTGCTTCCGGGAACCGGTTAGTGCAACGTGCCCTCGTCGAGGTCAGGCGCGGCCCACATCTTCTCGATGTTGTAGAACTCGCGGATCTCAGGACGGAACACATGGATGATGATGTCACCGGTGTCGATCAGCACCCAGTCGCCGCCTTCCAGGCCCTCGACGCGGGGAGAACCCAGGCCTTCGTCCTTGAGATCGGTGGTCAGGTGGTCGGCAATCGCCAGGACATGGCGGTTCGAACGTCCGGAGACGACGACCATGTGGTCTCCAAGCGCAGATTTGCCAGCAATGTCGATAGTGACGATATTTTCGGCCTTGGAGTCCTCGAGGCTAACGAGGACGGCTTGCAGGGCTCGGGCGGCGGCATCGACGCCACGTTCCGGGCTCTTCGGGATAACGACAGGCGTTCTTCCCTTGGCGTGTACTGTTGTCAGTGCTTTTCCTTCCTTGAGTAACAGAACATGCACATAGGTGATCTGAGTCGATCACACTATAAAGATAGGCATCAAAGCATAAAGGTTTCAAGACGCCGGTCGTTATCTATTGGCCGTGAAGACACGCTTTTGTATCAAAGGCCGGCTCTTTAGCACCATATATGGGCAATTGTTCGCTGAAGGGTCCGATCAAGGCTTCCTGCGCGGCAATATCCGCCGAACTTGCGTGCCATGTACAGGCGGGCGAAGGCCGCGTATACACGAGAGCAGACCGAAACGCCCCGATGCCATGACCAAAGCTCTGCAACAATCCCTGAAGCCTGTCCTCCGTGTCCATTTTTCTGGGCAGGAGCGGCTTGGGCGCGGCAAGATGGAGCTTCTCGAGCATATTCGCGAAACCGGCTCGATTTCGGCGGCCGGCCGCGCCATGGACATGTCTTATCGCCGCGCCTGGCTGCTCATCAGCGAATTGAACCACATGTTCCGGGAGCCGGTGGTCGAATCGCAGCGCGGCGGCCAGAAGGGCGGCGGCGCGGTGCTGACGCCGTTCGGCGAGGAGTTGTTGCAGCGGTTCCGCTCCATGGAAGGCGCGGTGCGCGCGGCAATCGCCGGCGACCTCGAATGGCTGGAGGCTAATCGCAGCGATGGCGAGGCCATTGCGGCGCAGTCCACGAAGCCCTGATCGATTTTACGATTCGAGCGCCACGGTCTTTATGACCGCATGGATGGGCAGGCCAACACGCAGATCCATGCGCTCGGCGGAAAATTGCGTGATGCGGGCAAGCACGATGTCGCCACCGCAATCGACCTTCACCTCGACCGTGCCGTCGGCGGCAGCCCCCATCCCCAATATGCAGCCGCCGAGAATGTTGAGGGCGCTGAGCCCTTCCGGCCTGCCTGTTGCCAGCATGACGTCGCGGGCGGGAATATGGACGCGAACGGTCTTGCCGATGCCGGTGGCTTCGCCGGGCACGAAGAGCTTTGCCGTCTTCAGTGCGACGATGGTCAGGCGGTGTTGGCGGTCGATATGCTCGACGCGGCCCTCAAGCAGGACGCCTACTTCACGACGGTCGCTGGCCTGCGGGCCGGAAAGCTCGCTGAAGATCTCGACCGCTGGTCCCATCGCCTCCACCTTGCCGTCGCGCATGACGACGACGCGGTTCGCCAGCCGCGCCACCTCGACAATCGAGTGGCTGACATAGATGATCGGCACTTTCGTTTCGTCGCGAAGCCGTTCGAGATAGGGCAGTATCTCGGCCTTGCGGGCTTCGTCGAGTGCGGCCAGCGGCTCATCCATCAACAGCAGTCGGGGCGAGGACAGGAGCGCGCGGCCGATGGCGACGCGCTGCTTTTCGCCGCCGGAGAGTTTTCCCGGCTGCCGATCGAGAAGAGCTTCGATGCCCAAGAGATCGATGACGCCATCGAAGCTTTCGCCGCGCTCGTTCTTCGGCGCGAACCAGCGGCCATAATTCAGGTTCTGTCGCACGGAAAGATGCGGAAACAGTCGCGCCTCCTGGAAGACATAGCCGAAACGGCGGCGGTGGCGCGGAATAAAGAGACGCTTATCGCTATCGGCAAGCACGTCGCCGTCGAGGCTGACGCGGCCATGGTCGGGGCGGATGAGGCCGGCGATGATGCGGATCATCGAGGTCTTGCCGGAGCCGGAGCGGCCGAAGAGCGCGGTGACGCCGCCGTCGGTAGTGAAGGCGGTGTCAAGCGAGAAGGCGCCCAACCGATGGCGGATATCGACGGAGAGCGTCATTCGAAATCCACCCTCTTGCCGGCGAGATAGGCGAGGAATTCCGAGGCGAGCAAAGCTGCCATGGAGATGATGATGGCGATAATCGTCAGCCGCATCGCGCCGGCATCGCCACCCGGCACCTGCGTGAAGGTGTAGATCGCCGAGGACAGGGTCTGCGTTTCGCCGGGAATGTTGGAGACGAAGGTAATGGTGGCGCCGAACTCGCCCATCGCCTTGGCGAAGGAGAGGATCATGCCGGCGATGATGCCGGGCAGGATCAGCGGCAGGGTGACGGTGAGGAAGATCCAGAGCGGACTGGCGCCGAGCGTTCCGGCCGCCTCCTCAAGCTTGCGGTCGACCGCCTCGATCGACAGGCGGATGCTCCTGACCATCAGCGGAAAACCCATGACGCCGCAGGCAAGGGCCGCACCCGTCCAGCGGAAGGAGAGCACGATGCCGAGATACTGGTCGAGCAATGAGCCGATCGGGCCTTTGCGGCCGAAGAGGATGAGTAGGATGAAGCCGGTGACAACCGGCGGCAGGATCAGCGGCAGATGAATGAGGCCGTTGAGGATCGACTTGCCCCAGAATTTGCCGCGGGCAAGCAATAGCGCGGCGGCGATGCCGAAGGGCAGGCTCACCAGCATGGCGACGGTCGAGACGCGCAGGCTCAGCTCGATCGCCGTCCATTCGTCGCTGCTCAAACCCAATGCGTCCAAGTCCCGCCTCGCAAAAATATCTCAGGCTCGCCATCAGCCGGCGAGCCTGGAGGGATAAGCTCTTGCCTATGGTCGAACGATGGGGCTCAACGCTTCAGGACCGTGAAGCCTTCGTGCTCGAAGAACGGAACAGCCTTAGCCGATTTCAGATAGTCGACATAGGCCTGCGTGTCCGGATTGGTGCTGCTGGCGGTGATCGCGATCGGATAGACGATCGGCGGATGGCTGTCTTCCGGGAAGGTGCCGACGACGGCGACGCCCGGATCGGCGGAAACGTCGGTCTGGTAGACGATGCCATAGGGTGCTTCGCCGCGCGAAACCAGAGCGAGGGCAGCGCGTACGCTTTCAGCGCCGGCGACCTTCTTTTCGACGGACGACCAGATGCCGAGCTTTTCGAGCGCGGCCTTGCCATACTTGCCGGCCGGTACCGATTCCGGCTGGCCAATCGCTAGGCGTCCGTCGCCGAGAAGGCCGGCAAGGTCCGTGCCCTGCTTGATCTCGACAGGCTTTGCCTTGTCCTTGGCGGCGACGAGGACGAGCTTGTTGCCGAGCAGGTCGACACGGCTATCATCCTTGATCAGTTTCTTCTCGGCGACATAGTCCATCCAGTTTTTGTCGGCGGAGATGAAGACGTCGGCGGGTGCGCCATTCTCAAGCTGCTTGGCCAGTGGTCCGCTTGCCGCATAGGAGACGGTGACCTGCTTGCCGGTTTCCTTGGTGAAGGCGGCGTCGATGTTGTCGAGCGCGTTTTTCATGCTGGCGGCGGCAAAGACGGTGATCTTGTCGGCGGCAAACGCCGGTGCCGGAATGGCCGACAGGCCAAGCCAGGCGGCGGAGAGGGCGGCAGTTGCAAGTTTAAACCATTGGCGGCGACCGGTGGCCATCATATTTCTCCCAGAGATTGTCGAGATATCTCGAGAGATATAACGGCCGAGGAAGCTTGGCTAGGGGATATATCTGAAAAAGCATAGCGCCACTGCCAGCCGTAACCACACGAATTTAATGGGGTTTTCCATTCTCTGTGCATATTGAGGGACTTTGATGTCACGAAAATGCATGACTATAATCGCCCAAGACAATGGCGAACGCTCACGACCTGAGACGCAACGTTACGAATCGTGCGTTTTCGCCGACAATACGCAAAAGTATGATTTTTGGAATCGCCTGCTCGTAGCTCCGGATGATGTAAAAGAAGCGTTTTTTGGGCAGGGATTTTTCAGAGCTATGATCTGTGTGCATTGCTGCATTGCGCTATCGGCGATTTATCTTTCGGGCAAATCTGGTAAAACCTAAGCATCGGAACGGCGATCTCCTCCTCCCAATGCCTTCCGATAACGATCGGCAACTCTCCTCCTCCCTGTTGCTGGTCAGGTTTGAAAGCCCGACGGATCTCCTCCCCCGTCGGGCTTTTCATTTCTGGAGGTTTTTCCTGAAAATCTGGCTTGATCCTGTGCGAACGCCATTATTGCGCGGCGCGCAAGGCCGTCGAGCTTAGCGTCGAGCGCCGGCCATGGATGAAGGTCCAGGCGGGCGCCCGCTTCTTCCAGAGAACGCGGGCATCGTCTTCGTCGACGCGGGCATATTGAAACGTCTTGGCCATCTTCGCGGAGAGATAGGACAGCGTCGATCCCGGCCGGTCGATGACGGCGATCGGGAAGGTGCGGGCGATCTCCTGCCATTTCTGCCAGCGGTGAAACGTATTGAGGCTGTCGGCGCCCATGATCCAGATGAAATGGACATGGGTGTTGCGCGCCTTGATGTAGGCGAGCGTATTGGCCGTGTAGCTCATGCCGAGCGTCTGCTCGAAAGCTGTTACCTTGATGCGCGGATCGTGGGTGATCGCCTCGCTAAGGTCGATGCGCTCGGCAAGCGGCGCCAGATGGTTGCGGCTCTTCAGGGGATTGCCCGGCGTCACCATCCACCAGAGCTGGTCGAGGCCAAGCCGGCGGATGGCGATTTCGGCCACCAGCGCATGGCCCTGGTGCGGCGGATTGAAAGAGCCGCCGAAAAGACCGACCACCATGCCGCGTTCGGCATGCGGCATGCGCAGATGGTGGTAATCGATCTCTTCTTTCAGCACGTCAGGGCCGTATCTGTCCGGTGCCGTGCACGCGGTATTTGAAGGAGGTGAGCTGCTCGACGCCGACAGGCCCGCGCGCATGCATCTTACCGGTGGCGATGCCGATTTCCGCGCCCATGCCGAACTCGCCACCATCGGCGAACTGCGTCGAGGCATTGTGCAGCAGGATCGCCGAATCGATCTCGGTGAAGAAGCGCTCGACCACTGCTGGGTCCTCGGCAATCACCGCTTCGGTGTGATTGGACGAATATCTGCTGATATGGTCGATCGCGCCGGAAATGCCATCGACGATAGTGACCGAGATGATGGCGTCAAGATATTCCGTCGACCAGTCCTCTTCCGTGGCCGTCTTCAGTCCCGGCACCAGGCGAAGCACCTCGGTGGAGGCGCGGATTTCGCAGCCGGCCTCAGTCAGCCCATCAAGCAAGGGTTTCAGATGTGTCTGCGCCGCCTTGGCGTCAACCAACAGCGTTTCGGCGGAGCCGCAAATGCCGGTGCGGCGCATCTTGGCGTTGACGACGATCGCTTTGGCCATATCGAGATCGGCGGAGGCGTCGATATAGACGTGGCAGAGGCCTTCGAGATGGGCGAAGACCGGTACGCGGGCTTCGCTCTGCACGCGCGCCACCAGGCTTTTGCCGCCGCGCGGCACGATGACGTCGATTGTGCCCTCCAGCCCGCGCAGCATGGCACCGACAGCAGCGCGGTCGGTGACAGGCACGAGCTGGATCGCATGTTCCGGCAGGCCGGCTGCCTTCAGGCCCTCGACCAGGCATTCAAGGATCGCCTGCGACGAGCGGCGCGAATCGCTGCCGCAGCGAAGAATCACGGCATTGCCGGCCTTCAGGCACAGCGCGCCGGCATCGGCGGTAACGTTCGGGCGGCTTTCGAAGATGACGCCGATGACGCCGAGCGGCGTGCGGACGCGCTCGATCTTCAACCCGTTCGGCCGATCCCAGGCGGCGATGACTTCGCCCACCGGATCCGGCAGCGCGGCAATGGCGCGGATGCCCTCGGCCATCTCGGCGACGCGCTTTTCAGTGAGTGTCAGGCGGTCGACGAAGGAGGCGAGGATATCGGTGCCTTCGACATCCTTCAGATCCTTGGCATTCTCGGCGAGGATATGATCCTTGCGGGCGAGAATGGCGTCCGCCATGGCGGCGAGCGCCCTGTTCTTGCTCTCGGTCGAAGCGAATGCCAACGGTCGCGACGCAGCCCGGGCCTTGCGGCCGATATCATTCATCAGCGCATCGATGTCGGGGCTTTGTGCGACAGTATCAAGCATGAGCTTCATCCTTCTTCAGTTTTTCGGCCTTCGTCTTGACGGACGCGGTCATGACGAGGTCGTCGCGGTGCACCATGGCGGCGCGGCCGGCATATCCGAGGATCGCCTCGATCTCAGCCGACTTGCGGCCGGTGATCTGGCGGGCTTCCTCGGCATCGTAACCGACAAGGCCACGGGCGATTTCCCGGCCCGAGGGACCGATAACAGCAATGGTGTCGCCACGGCCGAAATGACCGGTGACCTTGCGCACGCCAGCGGGCAGCAGGCTCTTGCCGGCGCCGAGTGCTGTGACGGCACCCTCGTCGACATGCAGTTCGCCGGCCGGCTGCAACTGTCCGGCAATCCAGGTCTTGCGGGCGGTAACAGGCGTGCCCGATGGTGCGAACCAGGAGGAACGCGCGCCGTTTGCGATGGCGTTCAAGGGACGATCGGTCTTGCCCGACGCGATGATCATGGCGCAACCGGCACCCGTGGCGATCTTGCCGGCATCGATCTTGGTACGCATGCCGCCGCGCGACAGTTCCGAGGCCGCACCGCCGGCCATCGCCTCGATCTCGGGCGTGATGTCGGCGATTGTTTCCAGGAACTTGGCTTCCGGATCAAGATGCGGCGGGGCGGTATAGAGCCCGTCGATATCAGACAGCAGGATCAGCAGGTCGGCGCCGGTCATGGTGGCGACGCGGGCGGCCAGGCGATCATTGTCGCCATAGCGGATTTCGCTGGTGGCGACCGTGTCGTTCTCGTTGATGATCGGCACGGCGCCGATCTTCAAAAGCTGGTTGATGGTGGCGCGCGCGTTGAGATAGCGGCGGCGCTCCTCGGTATCGCCGAGCGTCAGCAGGATCTGGCCGGCGACGATATCGTCATGCGACAGGCTTTCCGACCAGGCACGCGCTAGCGAAATCTGGCCGACGGCGGCTGCCGCTTGGCTTTCTTCCAACTTCAAGGCACCGGAGGGAAGATCGAGCACCGAGCGCCCGAGCGCGATGGCGCCGGAGGAGACGACGAGGACATCGACACCTTTGGCCTTCAGCGCGGCGATATCGGCGCACATGCCGTCGAGCCAGGCCTTCTTCAAGCCGGTCTTGCGGTCGACGAGAAGCGCCGAGCCGATCTTGATGACGATGCGGCGGTAGCGATCGAGCGACTTGCGGGCAGTCATCCCTGCTGCTCCTCGTCATCGCGATCGCTGTTGTCCTCGCTTTCGCCTTCATTGCCGGAGGACTGCATATCGCGATGGCGCACCTTCAGTGCCTTCATCGGCGCTTCCTGCCCAGCGCCGCCGTTGGCTTCAACGATGATGTCGCGCAAAGCGCGCAGCACTTCCGTCATGCCGCTGCCGGTGATGGCGGAAATGAGGAATGGCGTCTTGCCACAGGCCCGCGCCAGTTCGCGCTTCTTCTTCTTCAGCGTTTCCTCGTCCACCACGTCGATCTGTGACAGCGCCACGATTTCCGGCTTGTCGGTAAGCTCGTTGCCGTAGGCTTCGAGTTCATGCTTCACGGTCTTATAGGCTTTGCCGACCTTTTCTTCCTGGGCGGAGACCAGATGCAGCAGCACGCGGGTGCGCTCGACATGGCCGAGGAAGCGGTCGCCGATACCGACGCCCTCATGGGCGCCTTCGATCAGGCCGGGAATGTCGGCCAGCACGAATTCCTGGCCGTCGATGGTGGCGACGCCGAGATTGGGGTGCAGCGTGGTGAAGGGATAGTTGGCGATTTTCGGCCGGGCGCGCGTGACGGCGGCCAGGAATGTCGATTTGCCGGCATTCGGCAGACCGACGAGACCGGCATCGGCGATCAGCTTCAGCCGCAGCCAGATGGTCTTCTCTTCGCCCGGCAGGCCAGGATTGGCCCAGTCCGGGGCCTGATTGACCGAGGACTTGAAATAGGCGTTGCCGAAGCCGCCATTGCCGCCGGCGGCGACGCGATAGCGCTGGCCCTCCCGCGTCAGGTCACAGATCAGCGTTTCCTCGTCTTCCTCGAAAATTTGCGTGCCGACCGGAACCTTCAGCGTGACGTCGGCACCCTTGGCGCCGGCGCGGTTGCGGCCCATGCCGTGCGTGCCGATGGTGGCCTTGAAATGCTGCTGAAAGCGAAAATCGATCAGCGTGTTCAGCCCGTTGACGGCCTCGACCCAGACGTCGCCGCCTCGGCCGCCATCGCCGCCGTCGGGTCCACCGAACTCGATGAATTTCTCGCGCCGGAAGGAGACGCTGCCCGCGCCGCCGTCACCAGACTTGATATAGACTTTTGCTTGGTCGAGAAATTTCATGTTGCGTCCGTCACTCGGTATCGGCGCATGACTTTCCCGGATCGAACGGGATTGGGGAAAGCCCACGCGCTCTTTTCAATAGTTACCGCGCCCTTTGCATATTCGCTGGGATATGCGGTGCGGTCATTTGCCCGTCATGTCGCCTTCGATATAGGCGGTTCAGCCGGAGGTCAAAGACTATCGTGCGGTCGATGACCCATAACATCAAGGATCATGCGATCAATTCTGCCGACGCCTCCGATCTCACATCCGGCGGCTAGAGATAGATGGACGGCATGTCATCGCCGGCGGAACCGGCGATGACTGATTTTCAGGGCTTCACGCCGGCCGCGAGAGCCGCAGCGCGCCCGGCTTCAGCACGGTTTCGATATGCGGAACCATGGTGTTGCGGGCAAAGCTGTAGACCTCCGAGCAGCCGATGATCTCGAAGCCAAGCTTCTGCTGCAGCTTCAACGAGGCCGGGTTGTCGGCAAAGATGCCGGAGAACACGGCGACGTCGGGCATGCGGCGGGCAAAACGCTCAAGCGTTGCCCCGACCGCTTCGCCCATGATGCCGCGCCGCCAGTAGTAGCGGTTCAGCCAGTAGCCGAGATGCCAGCGGCCATGCCTGAGATCGATGCCGACCATGCCGATATGGACATCGTCTTTCTCGGTGACCGCTAGGTCCCAGCCGCTGTCGAGGCCGGCTGTGTGCTGGACCAGCCAGTCCAGCGCATCCTGCCGGTCATAGGGCGTCGGCACGCGGGCGAGCATGCGTGTAACAGCGAAATCCGACAGGGATTCCGTGATCGCATCGGCATCGCTCAGCCGATGCGGACGCAATGTCAGCAGCGCGGTCTGGATGATCGGTGTCGGTCCTGGTGTCAGGATCCTGACGTCGCGGCGGGGAAGGGCGAGGGCGTTCATCTCAGACCTCCCCAGCTTCGCAGCGACATCCAGGTCTTGCGATCGAGCCGATACCATTCGACCGATACCGTGCTGCCGAGCGCTAGCGACGCGGCAAGGCCGGATCCCTGGAACTGGAAGCCGCACTTCTGCACGACCCGTCTCGAAGCGACGTTCATGACCCGGCAACGAGCATCGATCTGGGCGACGTTTTCGCGCGTGCGGAAGACCATGTCGATCAGGGCATGGGCGGCTTCCGTCGTATAACCCTGGTTCCAGTGGGGCTCACCCAGCCAATAGCCGATCTCGACGGTCTCCGGGTCAGCTGTCGGCTCGACGCCGCAGCAACCGAGAAAGGCGCCGTTGTCGGCTTTGGTAATCGCATAGACGCACTTGCCAATCTCGCCAAGTTTCGTGCGTCGCACGAAATCGGCGGCATCATTGGTCGTATACGGATGCGGCATACGCGATACCATAGTGGCGACGTTGGCGTTGTTGGCAAGATGGGCAAGGGCGTCAATGTCTTCTTCGTGGGGCGCGCGCAGAACGAGCCTTTCCGATAACAAGACAGGGCAATCGGTCCTTAACCGCTCCGGCCTCAGCCGTTCTTCGGGAGACCTTGATTGGTCTTCCCTTAACAATTCGCCTTGCATGGTTCAGTCCTCCTTGAGGTTAAAGAAAAAGGGGAGATGGTGTCCCATCTCCCCTTTTCTTGACTGAACCTGATGCGTCAGCCGGGTCAATGAGACACCGGCTGTTTTCGAGCGCTACCGGTTATTCCGCTGCTTCCGCTTTCGGCATGACAGACACGTACACGCGGCCATTGGCCTTCGTACGGTAGTTCACATTGCCGGCCGTAAGCGCAAAAATGGTGTGATCCTTGCCGAGACCGACATTGGTGCCCGGATGCCATTCGGTACCGCGCTGACGCACGATAATGTTGCCCGCGATGACGGCTTCGCCGCCGAACTTCTTCACGCCAAGGCGCTTGGATTGCGAATCGCGACCATTGCGCGACGAACCGCCAGCTTTTTTGTGTGCCATTGGAGTTCTCCTTTAAACCTTGTCCCGTGATCTTACTTGGCAGCCACGATGTCCGTGATGCGGACAACCGTGTGATGCTGGCGATGGCCGCGCGAACGCTTCGAGTTTTGACGGCGGCGCTTCTTGAAGGCGATAACCTTCTTGCCGCGGTTGTGCTCGACCACTTCGGCCTTGACGGAAGCGCCCTTGACGAAGGGAGCACCAATCGCAGCGTCGGCGCCTTCGCCGATAACGAGGACTTCGGTGAATTCTACGGTGTCGCCGGCGACAACTTCCAGCTTCTCGATGGTCAGCACGTCGTTGGCTGCCACGCGGTACTGTTTACCGCCGGTCTTGATGACTGCGAACATTTTTTATCCTTTCATGTTCGTTCCGGCTCTCTTGTCCCGAAGGACAAATGGCCGTCTTTTTATCAGTCGAAACTTAGCAGGGATTTCAAAGGCTTGCGGCCTCAAGAAAGATCTGCCGGTGAAGCCCCGCACAGAGCGAGGCGGCCAAGGTACGGACTTATCCACACCTATTGCGTTGCGGGGATACATAAGGGCCTCAGATCTGTCAAGGCAAAAGGATGAAAAGCTTGAATATTCACCCTTGCCATCGCTGTCGTCTCTCGCTATGAGAACGCCGCGCTCTAAACGCGCCGACCAGCATAACCGGAGAGGTGGCAGAGTGGTCGAATGCACCGCACTCGAAATGCGGCATGCCTGCAAGGGCATCGTGGGTTCAAATCCCACCCTCTCCGCCATTTTGGCCTTTAGCCGTAAGGCTTCCCCGAGATTAGTTGAATTTCCTCGAGCTTTGGAGCTCGCGCCTGAATTGGCTGGCGCCACACTAGAGGCACTACACGACTTCATTCCTCTTTGTCTTGGGCCGATGCGACGGGAAAATCCCGCCGCACCAGTTGATTTCAATGCGGTTTTTTTAGACGTCACCGCTACTGGATAAAGTCAGGTCGGCTTCATCGTAGCAGTGCTGCTATGGGTTCTATCTCATTCATTGCTGATGCGGCGTGGCTGCGCTGATAACCTTCGGGAACAATGCCGACTCTAGTCGCGGCTCGACCTGTAATGTCTGTAAGCTGCCCGGCGAGAATTTTCGCGAGATCCTTAGGGATAGTTGCGCCTTTCGCTTCGATCACCTGCATGATTTGCAGGAGCGTCTCGTATGGATGATGAGTAAGTTGGGCGTCTCGCATTAATCGTCCGACTATATCCGCCGCCTCTTTCATATCTCTAAACAATTCAACGCCTGCTCGGTCGGTTGCTATAGCGCGCGAAGCGAGAAATTTTGCTTTTCGGTCTTCAAGCTGTTTCCGGTTGAATTTGTCGTCCCTTTTCTTGTCGTAAGCGTCTGCAGCCGTATACCCCATTGATAAGTATTCTTCGGCCTTCAGCCAGCTCTTTTGGGCGCTCATTGCCATGTGCCATTGAAGCCAAAAGAGAGGAAGCTCCCTGAAATAAGATACCTTTGATATATTGTCGAAGAAGCGATTCACCTCTCCATCGTCACTAACGACGGAGGAAAGTATAGAGTATCTCATTAGTTGCGTGAATATGTGGTTTTCAAATTCGCTTCTTCTGTATTTATTTCTTATGTAATTCAGTATGTATATTGTTGTATCTACAATTTCTTTATCGTCTATTACATTTGACAGTAAATTTCTTGCGCCGATTGAAGGTATGGTTTTTACAAAATCTCCATCTACGCGAACAAGCTTCAGGCCATCCGTATCACTCGATATTTTCTTTATGGTGGCTAAGCAGTCTTTTTCGAACGCCTCGCTAAGAAAAGACGCTGGTGCGTCAAACCCTATTCCCGCAATGATAAGAGCGGTGATCATCATGCGCTTGTCGTTAAGCTCA
Organism: Rhizobium sp. AP16; assembly: GCF_000281735.1. Classification (NCBI taxonomy): domain Bacteria; kingdom Pseudomonadati; phylum Pseudomonadota; class Alphaproteobacteria; order Hyphomicrobiales; family Rhizobiaceae; genus Rhizobium; species Rhizobium sp. AP16. The sequence goes on from NZ_AJVM01000069.1 coordinate 134,302, forward strand.
ATACCGCTGAGCTTGTTGTATTCCGCCAGATAGGCGTTCCGCACGTAATTTGACCTGAGTAGGCGCAGCAGAACGCTTGGGAAGACGCCTCCGCAATCTCGCTCTATAAACCTTCGGCGATCGCTTAAGGTCAAAGCGCGAAATTCGCGCCAGCCGGCGATTTGGTCAATAAGAGCAATCAAGCTATCGACTTCGGCGCCTTTTATTTTCCCCAGGCGGATATCAGTAGCTGATGGGATCGTCCGTATAACCCTTAGCTTTTCTGATTCTGCCTCTGTTGCGATGCTTCTTGCCGACAATATCATACCGCCCTCGCTCGCTGAAATTTGGCGAACAAGAGCCGTTAATCTATCCTCGCGCAGGGCAAAGCACCCCTCAACTACTAGCACTGCATCAGGATACGATGCGAAGATGGACGATACTTCATTAAGAAGATCCGAATAGAAATGCTTGAGTTGGAAGACGGGTCGGCCACGAGCGATTTGGATTTCTGCGCCAAGTATGGCCAAACTTTTTCCCTCGCAGATGTCGCCGTGAACAAAAGCGATGTTTCCTCGCGTATTCAAATGTTCGACGATCTGAGCTGCTTCATCTCGCAGGACGTGATAGTCAGGCGCCCCTACGTCCCAATCTCGTTTGATTTGCGACCTATCGACCTTTCCCCAAATGAATAAGTCCTCGATAGCGCCAACAGGCGGAACAGAAGATGTCGTCTCGGGAAGGACAAATCGCTCGAAAGATGCAAGGGGAGGTTCTTTTGGGGCATCCTGTTTAAGAATCTGCAGGATCTGATCGGCCAACGTCTCCCGACCTATATAGAGGACTTCGCCAAATTCTTCTTGGGTCGCGCGCTCATCTGGATCCGGAGAGGCGGTCGGCCGATTGATGAAGAACGCCTTGTTCTGTAGGCCCGTCGCGTTGAAAAAGACCTGCGATAGATGAAAATCAGCTGCACTAAAGCCTAAAAAAACTACAATTTCAGCGCGTTCAATTTCGGATCGAAGGCGTTCCATCCAATTGCTGACGCCACTAAGATGCCGATAAGAATCAGCATCTAGAATGCAGCTTCGCTCGAAATTCTCGCTGGTCCAAGTCTCAGCAAATCCATGGAGATGAACAACGGGAACTCCCGATGTCGGACTGCTGGGATCATCCAGATTATTGAGGGTCGTATGTTTCTTTCGCGTATTCTGAAGACCAATTTCAATTCCATTATCATAGTTTGTTGTATAAATTGATGTCCAAGGAAATTCGAGGATAGATTCTATTGATGATGAAATTCTACTTATATGAAATCTATTTTTTAGCATCTGCATTAAGTGGAATGCGCCAATATCCAACTTAAAGCGTTTGGCCGCGTTTTTTATATCGCGAAATCCGGACTGTTTTCCCTTTTCCTTAAGTTCGGAATTTATCATATCGAGCAGGTGAAACGTTACGCCCAGTGCTGGGTCGTCCTCGAAATTTAAACAGTCCGCTGTAAAGCCAGCACCACAGAAGAGAATGGCGTTACCATTTCGGCTATCTTGAAGTTTTTGTTGCAAATTTTTCATTTGATACTCGTCCCTGCTTAGCGCCCAGTGCAGTATCAACTCTCTGTCGTGACGATTCGTCAATCGACTCAGAGATATCAATGCTCTCGACTGCCGTATTTGGGGTCGTTATCCGCCATATGAGAGGTCGATGGTTTGGTGAGCCACTCCGAGGCGCCAGCTTCCGCCTGAGTTGAGACTTTGCTCATTGTATAACCAGGATCTTTCAGACCCCCTTTTTTATCGCTGTCTTAAATCGCATGCCATCTTTACGATTAGCGACCGGAATTATCCTTGGCCGCCTCAACGGGGCATCCTACGCATCATCTCGATCACAAACGGAGGTTGAGATGGCTACAATTAGAAAACTCAGGGGGCGATGGCAAGCGCAAGTGCGCCGCCGCGGAATGAAGCCACGGGCAAAGAGCTTTGACAGTAAAGCAGACGCAGAGAGGTGGGCGCGTGATCTGGAGACCCAGGTCGACCGCTTCGGCATGGCTCCGGACACAAAGATCCTTGAGACGACGACGCTCGGTCAGCTGCTGGAGCGCTATCAGCAAGAGGTTTCGCCAACAAAGCGCGGCTTCACTCAAGAGAGTCAGCGCATTGATGTGTTACGCCGGCATGATCTATCTCACCGGACGCTAATAGGGCTTTCCCAGCAGGATGCGGCCTCATTCCGAGATGAGCGGCTGCACTCAGTAGCTCCGTCTACCGCCGTTCGCGAGCTGGCAATCCTAAGTCACGTCATCGAGGTCGCTATCCGCGACTGGGGGTTTCCGCTCAGCCGCAACGTCATCAAGCTTGTGCGTCGTCCGGTGATCCGGAACGAACGCAATCGCCGTTTGGTTGGCGACGAGGAGCAGCAGTTGCTCGACGGGTGCGACGGCGGCAGGATCCCGTTCATGAAGGCTTTGTTGATCGTCGCGATCGAGACCGGGATGCGCCGCGGAGAAATCCTTGGACTGCGATGGAGCGATATTTCGCATAACCGTCGCGTGATCACGCTGACAATGACGAAGAACGGATCCGGACGCGAGGTGCCATTGTCTCAGAGGGCGTTTGATGCGCTGACGGAATGGAGGACCCAAGCGGACGTCGATCAGCCGCATGTCTTTCCCATAGCTCCCGGTTCACTTGAGCAAGCGTGGTATCGTCTGCTTGTGCGTGCAAATGTCAAAGGGCTGCGCTTCCACGATCTCCGTCACGAAGGTGTCAGCCGGCTGTTCGAGAGGGGACTGAATGTGATCGAAGTCAGCAGCATTTCGGGACACAAGGAGCTGCGGATGCTTAAGAGATATACTCATCTCTCTGCTGATGATCTCGTCGCCCGCCTTGCTTAATCTCAACGCGTTTCACACCTTACATCTGACCTCCGCAACCTTGACAAGGGCCTTGCATCAGCCTTGCCTTTGTCAAGGTTGAGGTCAAAATCGCATCGATATACCTATTTTAAGTTGTTCTAAACCTTGTGTTTAAGTCTGAAATCGTTGCGGAAACGGGCTAAACCTTGCGGTTTCTTTCCCTTAAGTTTACAAATCCGCGTCGAAACGGCTTTTTACTGCGTTTGTAAAGGCGTCTGGACGCGCCTTGGTTGTGTTCGGGCTCTTTCTCAGTTCCACCTCGTCTGGGGGGAGATCCAAGAATATACTTGGCAGTCCATACAGGCGAGGAAAACCATTGGTATGAAACTGGGACGCGTTAATCCCCAGTGCCGAAAGCATATTCGCATCAGACTCACTGGGTTCTGTGGTTGATCGATCTACGTGCCAGGCAGGCGTATCCGTCTGCACAGTGGGTGACCTCAACTTCGGTTTGATTATGATCGATGTCGATAGGTTGGTGTGAGTGGAGGATGGAAGAACCGAGAGCGCCGCTCTTTCGTTCGCCTTTACCCGGTGCCGCCTGACCTCCTCATTCATCTGCAAGCTGAATGACTGCGCGTGCGGTGGCGCCGCGCCGGGACATCAAAGTCCTAGAAAAATTCAAGCTGCGTGATGGGGATGCTTTCTGTGCCGCTGATAATCGTGCGTCCTATCCTCCCGTGCCGAAAATCGACAGGGAAGCTCACAGGCAAGCGCTGCGAGATAGACAGCATCATTCTGCATTTTGAATGACGAAACGCGCCGGCGCCAATCCTCGAGTCAAGGGCGTGCGATCGGGACTGAATATTTCTTCCGCGATCTTATGCGCTCCGATCGTGATCTCGCTATACAAGTAAGCAAGCAAGCGCTCGCCATCTCGAACAACCATTATGCCGGACGGCATCCGTCGTCCGAAGGAGAACCTATGCCTATGGACCAGGAAAAGCTTAATAAGCGCCTCGAAGATGTCGTTCGGATGCGGACTATCATGCATCCCAAGGACTGGCAGGACGAGAGCCAGTTGATGATGAAGCGGTGGTTCGACTATCGCTTTATGTCACCCTTAGACGCAACCTTGCTTTTCGGGCGTCACTACATTGCAGGGCTTCGCCGCCATGTCCGGCAGCACGTTGACGCTGAACGTGCCGAGAGGGTTTCGGGTATCAAGAACGGGTTACCTACAGCTCGTGCCGCATGGTTTACCGCCCTGTGGCGCGCCAGGGCGCGCACGGATGCTATCTTCGTTCCCTATGACTTGCTGATCGATTTCGCGTTCGACTTTTCATCTCGCCGGAAGCGCTTTTGGAACATGCTTCCACATCAGCTACATGCATCGGGAAAGAACGTCGAAGCCTGGTGGGCGGTGTTCGATGAGAAGGTCGAGGATCTGCTCGCGCTCCGGATGAGGAAGGTCGCCGAGATGCCCCACTACCGGATCGAGAATGATCTCGACTTACCGCCTCAGAGGCATTTTCGCAGCCTGATGTTGTCTGAGATGCGGCACGAAAACCGGATGCTCGACGATCAGATTGCGGATCGGGTTTTCGTTAAGCGCCACCTGACGTTAAGCCAGGCACTCTCGCTAGCGCCTCCGGATGCGAACTGTGCCGACCTTGAGCACCGGGCTAGGAGCATCGCAGACAATCGCGCTTGGGAAACTGAACCGGTGGCCAAGCTTGATCCGGCTGATCTCCTTCCTAGCTGCTTCGCGATCGCCGAGACCATCGACGTATCTCGTGCCCCCTGTGACACCTGCGCACTTACAGCTTTTTGTAAGGTCACGGCTACCGACGCAATCAATTCGACCATTCGCATCGCCGGATCGGCGTCGCCTGTCTTAGAGGCAGATCGCAAGCGTAGCCGGCTGAACACCCAGATGTGTCGCGGAAAGGCTAAGATCCTCCCGGCACTTCTCCCCACCTCCGAATAGGTGCTTTCCCAGCCGGAGGATGTAATCGGCTTCTATGTAACTCTTCTTTTAAAAGAGATACTTAACATAGAAGTCGATTACATAAGATTGCGCCTCTCCGGCGAGACGTTACCCCCGGAACGGACATGATCATTAGAGACGCGCCGGTTCGGCGCTCGATCTTCTTACTGTAAGGATACAATCAGATGGAAATCACTGATACCCGCCGGTTCTTCCGCAACCGCTTCGAACATTACGTTAACAACAAGGACAGCTCTGGCGCGGGTGCGCGCGATGGCGTCCAGCTCTCGCTTCGGGAGGTGTGCGAGCTCCTCGAGCATGACCGGGAGCCCTTCCCCCGCCGCTACGATCCCGACATGCGCAAGCTCTGCGGCCACGAATACCTTACCTGGTTTCGCAAGGAGCGCACGTATGGCGACGTTACTCGTCTGCTGAATAGGAAGTTGGCGGGAGAAGAAGGGAGCATGCCGCTGGTCGGAGGGCATTGGGTGCAGGCAGCGCTGAAGAAGGCAAATCAACCTTCAGGCTGATTGGACCGAACGAGCAGGTTGCTCACGCAGTAGTCGCGAAAGAGTGCGCGGGTGGATTCGGTATTCATCCGCGACCTCAGCGACCGAGCGGCAATCTTGCTCGATCACCTTCCTTGCCGCATCGAGTTGCTCTGGCGTCATCGCCGGACGTCTACCGATCCGACTGCCACGAGCACGAGCAGCAGCCATGCCCGCCCGTGTCCGCTCGCTGATCAGAGATCGCTCGAATTCTGCCATGCTTGCCAGAACATGCAGCAGTAGACGTCCGGCCGAAGTGCTGGTGTCCAGGCTTTCGCTCAGAGACCGGAATTCGACGCCGCGCTCGTTCAGATCTCGCACGAGGGTCAGTAGTTCGAACAACGATCGACCGAGGCGGTCCAGCCGCCAGACGGTGAGAGTGTCACCGGGACGCAATAGCTTGAGCAGCTTGCTCAGCCCAGGGCGGGCGAAGTTTGAGCCGGAGAACCCTTCGTCGGCATGGATTTTCGCACAGCCGGCTATTTTCAACGCCGAGAGCTGGAGATCCATGTTTTGCTCCACGGTGCTTACGCGAGCATATCCGAAATTCCGCATGTTTGTTCCGTGCTGCCATTCGTTGATAGGTGGTGTATCTGTTCATAATGCACGCCAAGGTATTGATTTAAAGGAACCTTTTTGTGCAGGCAGGGTTTTCTGTTGGCCACGGATAGCACGCTGAAGGAAATCAGCGAGTTAGCGCGGTGCGCGGGGGCGCGTGTTCGTTATGAGGGAAGGGTTCCCTTTTGTGCGGCCAGTTGTTCCGAAACTCTATGCTCGTGGTGTTCTCATGAAATCCGCTACCGTCACCCTGCTCGCTGCCTTCATCATCCCCGCAACAACATTCGCCGAAGACTCACAAGTTCACGCGTTTATAGGTGCCAGCCAGATGTCGGTAAAAGCGAAGGCTTCTGAAGTGACGTGGTATAGCAATCTTGAAAACATGAAGGTCAACGATCAGCCGATTAAAGGCTCAGGCACGTTCGTGCTGCGCTGTGGTGGTGACGGCGAACAATACGTGATGATTTCGGTGCCGCTCGATCACGATATCTGGCCGTCGCAAAACGCAGATTTTCGCACAAAAGCGGATGTTGCAGCGTTTGGCGATAGCATCGAACTTTCTGACGTGGATCTTTTGTCGATGAAGGTCAGCCACGAACGGGTGATGTATATCGATCTCGGAAACAAGGTATTCGACTTGGTTCGACATTGGGGCAGCGGGATGTCAGTCCGAGTTTCCGCTCATCCTGATAATGACTTAAACGATCTCAGCTTCATTATAGCTGCCCCGTTGCCGGATTCGGACACTCAAGAGAAAATGGCGAAAGCCGCTGCGCTCTGCCAGATGTTTGTGCGATAATCATTCCGTCTCGCAAAGCGTCCAAGGCGACTCGCTGGCGTGTTTAGCACGCTGGGAGCTACGAAACCGACGTCCAGAAGCGCCGAGCCAGTCGGTGAACGTCCCCGAGCTGAAGGCGTTCATCGATCTCGGAAACGTCGCGCGTCTCTGGAGGCTTCATCTTCCGATATCAAAATAGGTAAGTGCGCTCAGCGGCAATCAACATCTGGTGACTAAAGGGACAAAAAAGACCTTACGAGCGCCTCTAAATCATCATAGGGGATTGCTCGCAGTTCGCGACCGCTACCCAGTTCCCACACCGAATAACCCGCCGCATCGTCAGGCGTGCCATCTGACTTCCACTTCCCTTCCACGACAAATTTAACTTGAACCGTAGTCGGCACATCTTTGTGAGGGAGTATCGAGAGGAGCTTTCGACGGGCGTCGGCCTCAATGAGGTGCGCCCCTTTTGTATCTATGCAAATGATCGTTCCATCTGACCAAATGAGGAAATCGGGGAAGAACCAAACAGTCTGCCCTAACGTTACCAAGGGGATCCTGTAACCAGTCTGCGACCGATTCCTTGCCCAAGTCAAACCCGTCTCGTCAAGTGCTCTCGCGAAGCGCAGTTCTGTGGGGTTTAGCCCGTCATAACCCTCATGGAGAGCATTGTTAAACCGCTCCATAGCGCTACGTCGCACTAATGTGTCACCAATTTCATAAGGATTAGGTTTCAGTTGCTTGATGACCGCATGCCGTAGGTAGTTATCGACGACTTCCGCTGCCCCGTCAGTCAAGCTTACGTATGCGTTGCTACCCACACCGACCTTTGCGTCAAACTTCTTTAGCTCTGTGTTCATCACCATCAGAGCTGGACGATAACGCCGCGCCACCTCACGACGGAAAACCCAGCGAGCATTGACGCGATTGGATTGTTCAAATTCAACCCAATCACCATCATCTCTTTCATGGGCCCCGATAACTTGCAATACTGTTTTTCGTCGACCGACTCCTCGCGTATTCACGGTGTCCAAAGAATAATCATGGATTTTCGATAGAACCTTTTCAACAGCAGAAAGTGTGGGTGTATTATCTATAGCGGCTCGCGGAACTGTTCGCAGTTCTTTTGAAGGCACACTCTCTGGTGCGTCGGTGCCAGGGGGCGAAGTCAATATGCGAACTTCAGGTGCATCTCCACCGAGCCCTTTGCGAACCTCGTCAACAACCTGTGCGAAAACATCGTTCCGATCAACTCGCACATAAAAGTGCGCAGTATTAAGCCGATCAGACTCGTAGTGAGTCGAACCCGGTTGCCGTAGCACCCTTCCGACTACCTGCGTAACCTGCACGGAGGATGCCATTGTCTTGTCAATGTAAGCGAAGTATACACTGGGATCATCCCAACCTTCCTGAAGAGTTTGGTTGAAAATGATATGCCGGTAGTTTCCCGCAATGAAATTCTCGTAGTCACTTTCACCGCCATTGAAGAGTGTGAAGTCTAAAGGCAGCGGGAAGTCTCGGTGGGTCTTGAGATCAGCATATACGGCGATCTCTTCTGGTAAAACGTCGCAATGCTCTGTCAGATAGCGCCAAATAAGGATTGGCGGGGCCTGCCTTTCCTCGAATAACCGTTTAGGATCATCCATTTGTCCGGCATCGTCAGCTAGAACATTGGTATTACAAACGTAGATTGCCTTAGGGACGAAGCTGACTTTCTCCATCTTAGCCGCCGCTTCAGCTTCGCGCATATCTGAGAGCATTTCAGATATCGTTTCCTGCATCGGTGCATTGATTCCATCAAGGGCAATCATTCCCTTGACGAGTCCAGAAGAAACCACCGTTGAGGATTTCACAGAGGTAATTAGATCGTCGTCAACGAAGTCGCCTTGAGTGCGCAGCGGCTGAATGACCTCAGCGTCAAATTGAGCCGGCAGACGAAGAGTCGCGCTTGCAAGCAAGAAGGCTGCAGGCTGCAGCTCAAGCAACAGTGTAGTTTGCTGATCGCTAAGGTTCTGCGCCTCGTCATATACGATGACTAATGGTCGACGTCTGCCGTCAGCAGTCTCACGAGATTTTAAAGCTTCCCATCGCGTCGTTTCAATGTTGTCGGTGTCCAAAGCAAAAATTCTAAGATTGCTCTTTTCCCGATCTTTCTGATTGAAAGTGCCAACGGTGGCGAAATACAGGAGAGTCTCTACCGAATTAGCTACATCCTCTGGATCGTATTCGCTGAGCAACCTCACTGTGATGTCAGGCAAGAGGTGGTTGTATTTACCACCTACGGCAAGGTTGGCGTAACTTTGCTGCACAACGACCTTACCCTTGGATAGCCATAATATTACAGGCGTCATCTCTGACAGAGCAGAAATTTCGCTTACCGATTGGGCAAGTATAGGTGTCTTTCCCGATCCTGTGATTGAAGATAACGCTTGGTAAAAAGGCACGTCTCGCCGCTTTGATCCCCGTCCAAACCCAATTGGGTCCGCTGCATACTCTACATAGCGATCAGCTATCTGAGACGCAGCATCTTGTTGGAATTGGAAGAGCTCAATAGGCATTAATATCAGTCCTCGAAAAACGACTCAGTGCGAATATCCAAACCAAAGTCGGACAAAATGCGATCCGGTATCTGATACCAAATGACATCGTCCGTAACGATCAAATTTCGTCTACTATATACATGATATATCTCGGCCAATCCTGCAGCACTCGCTTCATCGGTTATGGTCTCATATACGTCTTCTGTCAGATCGGTATTAGAGCCTGCTCCGGTCCAAACGAGAAATATGCCTTCATTGCCCGCATTCCGTGCAACAAGATAGGAGTAGGGCTTTCTTTCATCATAGACAGGGATGAGTGCTGCCGATCGACGACTCCCTGTGCTAGAATGCGAGGCGATAACGGCGTCGATCATTTCATCCCGCTCCATTAGCAAGAGAGTTCTTGAGTCGACCTTTTTCTCCAGCGTTTTGAACGTGAAGCCAGACCGGTATGGCGGCTCCTTTACCTTTGCTACCCAAGCACCCTCTACGACACGACGGAGCCGATCAACGGTTAGTGTCTTTGCATAAGAGTCGCCATTCTCAGGGCGCCCCTGCTCGATTAAGATGAATCGCCTATCAGCTTCCTGCTCGTGATTCAGCTTGAGGACTGCATGCCCTGTTGTGCCCGAACCAGCAAAGGGATCGAGCACCGTTCCCTTGGGAGGGCACCATATTTGAATGAGTTTTGTAATGAGCTTCAGTGGCTTTACGGTTTCAAAACCATGACCGGAGCCAACTACTGCCGTGAGCTCATTCACGCCAGTTTGGCTATGTCCAGACTCCTCATGATCCCACGAGACATCGCCGAGAACCTCGGGCTCGTCGATATCCTCGTCCGCCCAATAGGTCATAGGCACACGGCCTTTTTTTACATCTTCAAGATACCGCTTTTGTTGCGGACGTCCGGCACCCTTGATACCGAAGAATATCTTCGGCCAAAGACCTTCTTTTATTTTTTCAGTCGCTGCGGTCTTGGCTTCTTCGATTGAGGATTTGAGGACAAGTGCTTTTACCGGCCTAACCTTGGCTTCATCCACGCCAACGATATCGGCGCGAGTCTTCGCGTCATCAATGGTTCGCAGCTCGTAGGTGGCTCCCCAGCCCTCGATAAGTCTTTTCGTATCTGCCTGGGGAAATACCCAGCACCGTCCAGTCGGAGGGTAATGGATCACACCGGTAAACGGCGATTGAATACCGTAAACCATCCCCTGATGTGTGAGTGCTTTGGGTCCCGAGAAATCGCCAGCCTTCCATAGCCGATTGTCTCCGTCCCTGCTTGTGTAGCGTGCATCCATAGAGCCGGTGCGTATTTCAAGACCAGTCTTCGCAATTCTCTCTTCCTTCGCATAGACAAGCACATACTCAGTCGCTGTTGAAACGTGCCGGTTATCGGATCTCGGTGAATAGGATTTTTGCCAATTAATGATCGCCAACCGATTAGTCTCACCGAATATCTCGTCGAGCATCTGTCCGAGATGGAAAAGTTCACGACTGTCGATACATATTGCAAGCACGCCCGACGGTTTCAGCATCGCGCGTATCATTTGCAGACGCGGATACATGAATTTCATCCACTTGGTGTGCTTGGCAGGATCGTCACTGCCGACAAATTCACCCAGTTCCGGGTCGTTCGGATCAGTGTCCCATTTATCGTTGTATCGAAAATCGCCGCCAGTATTATAAGGCGGGTCTGTCAATACCATGTCGATTTGACCGCGATCACGATAAAGCGAGGCCAGCGCTTGAAGGTTATCTCCTTCAATTATGACATTCTGTGCCTGGCCACGTTCGTCGCCTACACTCAGCGACTTGATTGTGCGTTGACTTCGAGGACGGACGCGGCGACCAATCTGACGCGCCAGCAATTTGCCGGGAAACGAAAGGTTCACTCCGGCCCCAGTTTTCTCCCGGATTATTTCCATCAGCTGCTTTACTGACAGCGCCTCCAAGTCCAAGATGTCGTCCATCAGCTATCCATGAAATAAAAGTGAGGCCCAGCTCGCAACCGTCGTTCTGGGCGTTTTCAGCTTACGATTGGTAGAGAAATTGATCGGTTCGAGCAAGGGCACCGACATGAGCAAAGACCATCCAGGATGTCCCTTACACTGTTTGGGTGCCGCTATCGCGTTCCGATCGAGGAGCCTTTTCGAGAGAACGTAGGGCGCCATATCGTATCGACATTACAATAAGTTGGCACATAAAACTGTTTTAGATCGTTTTCTTGAATGAGTGTAGATCATGTCTAGCGAGAAAGCCCCAGTTGGACGGGTTGTCAAGATTTTCATCACCGGTCAGGACCCGCGAAGTTTAAGAACCGTCGAGCTCGACAACTGGACAGGCGTCGCTATCACCGGGCAACCTGAGTTCTTTAAGAAGGCGCTCGAAGATGAAGTTCTCAGCCGATCATGCGTCTATCTTCTGATCCGCTCGAGCGCGGATGACGATCTGCCGGAAATTTACGCTGGAGAAAGCGACGACTTCTCCCAACGTTACACGAGCGGCAAGTTCCCGATCGAGTTCGACACCTTTCTGATTTTCACGAGCAAAGACGACAATTTGACACGAGCCCACGTTAAGTGGCTCGAGCGCGAACTCTGGTCCATCTTGAAAGGTAACAGCGGCAAGGTTCTGGTTGCGAACACCAATAAACCCACAGGTTCTAACCTACCTCGCGCGGACATCGCGACCATGCGGACCTATCTCAACAACATGATATATGTGCTTGAGGCGTTGGGATATGACCTGTTCTCTGTCCAGGAACGCACGTTTGCATCCCTACCGGCTTCCAAGCCAGTTGAAGGTCCGGTCGCGGGCGATGACGATCTGTCGCTCAACCTGTATTCAACTCTGCCACGGCGCCCAGATGACCGAGCGTTTTTGCGATACGAGAACGGCGCCTATATCTTGATATCTGGCTCCAAGATCAATGCCAAAATCACAGATAGTTTGCCGGCGAACGTCAGAAAGCTTCGACAGCAGTTGATCGAGGACGGCGAGCTAGTCGGGCGTGGCGAGTATCTCGAACTCACGCGAGACATACCATTCTCGAAACCCTCTCCCGCATCCGCGCTTGTTAAAGGTAGGAGCTCTACTGGATATATGGATTGGGCTAGAGAGACGGACAACATGCCGCTGGGTGCTATCCTCGGTATTGCTGCGACAGGTCAATCGCCCGACGATCCGGCACAGTGAGGCCACACTCGGCTCATCCCTTCCTTGGGAATTGCCATCCCCCCCGTCACTCGCTATGAGAACGCCGCGCCAACAAGCGCCGACCAGCATAACCGGAGAGGTGGCAGAGTGGTCGAATGCACCGCACTCGAAATGCGGCATGCCTGCAAGGGCATCGTGGGTTCAAATCCCACCCTCTCCGCCATTTATGCCGATGTAGATCGAAGCCGATCAATCAAAGCGGCCCTACGCACCATTCGTTAGAATGCTTTGAAATCCCGCAACAGACCCGACCTACGTCACCCGGCTCGTCAATCCGCCCCGAAGCGATAGACCACATCCTCGAAGGAGCCGGTAGGAAACACGTAGAACAGCTTCAAATTTACGTTGGAATCGTTTCGGATGCCGTGCTCCGCGTTGCCGGGGATGAAGACGGCTGTGCCGGCGGTGACGGCCGTTTCGCGTCCGTCGACCGTCAGGATGCCGGTTCCCTCGAGAATGAAGTAGATCTCGGGCTGTTCGTGCCGATGGGGCTGAAGGGCGCCGCTGCCCGGTGCGATCTCCGCGACGCCCGCCGTCATGCTGTCGGTCGGGGTTCTGTCGCTGCTGAAAAGCGTGTGCCAAGATATTCTGCCGCGGGATGGATCGTTCCACTCTTCAAGTGGTCGCTCTTCGGCGGTGGTGATGACGGCCTGTGAATGCTCGCCCATTTTGCCTCGACCTGTTGTTCAGGATGCCGTCCTGAACGGTGTCACAACGATCGCGGATGTCAATGAGCAAGGCTTTTCCCGGGCCTCTACTCCTCCGAATCGTCGGTTTCCGCCGCCTTGGCCTTGCTTCCGAACAGGCTCTTCAGCGCGCTCGTCTTTGCTTTCGACGCCTTGCTGACCTTCATGGCGCGGGTGGCAGCTTTCGCCTGTTCCAGCATCATCTCGATCTGGATCTGCTGGATTTCGGTCAGGCGCTCCCATTGGCGATTGAGCAGATGGTCGACTTTTTCGTGCAGGTGGCGGATTTCCAGTTCGGCTTTTAGGTTGACCTTGTAGTCGTTAAGCGCGCGCAGCCGGTCCTTGGCCTCCTGCCGGCGCTGGCTCATCATGATGATCGGCGCCTGCAGGGCGGCGATCGTCGAGAGGATGAGGTTCAAAAGAATGAACGGGTAGGCATCGAAGGCCTTGTTTTCGCCCATGAGGGCATTGATGCCCATCCAAACGGCCAGAAACAGACAGAAGGAGATGATGAAGGTCCAGCTGCCGCCGAACGCCGCGACGATGTCGGCCATGCGGTCGCCGATGGAGCGGTGATCCTCGTAGTCTTCCTCAATGTTCTCGGCGAGCGTGTCATGCGTCTTCAGGCTTTCGACGACCTCGTCCTCGAGGTTGGAAAGCTCGCCGCGCTCGTCCGTCAAAAGCTCGGCGATATATTGGGCGCGATAATCGTCCATCGCCTTGCGGCTGATATAGTCGTCGGCGCGAAGGTCGGGATGTTTCAACCGCATGAAGTCCGCCAGCGAGGGGCGGAGGTCATCGACGTGAACGGCATCCTTCTTCTTCAGAGTCTGGCCGGTAATGGCATCGACGAGCTTGACCGACTTGGCCTTCGCCTGGGCGAGGCTTTTGGTATAGTCGTCCATCTCCACCACGGTTGCCGCTTCGCCCTCGCCGGCGTCGAAGTCGACGATGCCTTCGGTCGGATCAACGGTCTTTGTCTCAGTCATGTGCGGCCCTCGTTTGCAATTTTTCGTTCATCTAGCCAATGATCGGAACAGGATTGTGACTGTAACCGGATTGTTGAGACAGGCCTCGTCATAAAGCCGTTTCCTTTCGCCCAATCTCCACCGGTCGTCTGTTCGCTGTAAATGGTCGTAACGATGTTGTTCTAAGCAATGGCAAACAAATCATGCCGCAGTTGCGTTCATGGCACGATATGTCCGCCGCCGGCTGCGCCACGATCAGGCCGCTGGGCATCGTTTAACAACTGATCCGTGAGCCATTGAAAATATTTGTAAAATCGGAGCGTGTCAGCGCTGCAGATTCTTCTAAATGAATCGCGATTGTGTATTTCCAACCCCTTGACCATGGCCCGCAGGCTTCTATTTGCCGCAGTGCAACATGCGTCTTGCTGCACTGAATGAATGAGTATGTTTGAACGGACTATTCAACAGGGGTGTTGGGCCTGTTGTCATGGGTTCGCACATGTGCGGAAAGGATACCTATGCACAATCCTCCGGCAAATGACCTGGAGTCCATCGCCCGACGAGGTGGCCGTTTCAAGCGGATGGCCGTCCGGATACCGACCTACCTGACCGATTTGAGGGAAAATCCGGCCTGGTTGCCCATGTTTCTGCTCGCTCGGACGCTGCCGTTTCGGCGCATGCACTGGGCGGCGACCAGGCGACCGGTAGCGCGCCCCGCTTCCGGGACGTCCATGTTCACTGGGATCGGGTGCAATACGGTCGTCAATGCGCTGCGCACGGACGGGATTTTCTCCGGCCTCACCCTGCCGGACAATATTCATCAGGAAATCGCCGAGTTCGCGCGCACCACGGGCTGCTTCGGCAATTTTAACCGGAAGCTCGAATTCGTCGCGCCTGAGCATGCGCAAGCGGAAGCGCAATTCGGGCGGCCCCTTCTCAGCGGGCATTTCTTCGAGCGCTCGCTTGATTGCGACGCGGTCCTGGCGGTGCAGCGCGATCCGCTGCTCACCGATGTGGCCAAACATTATCTCGGGGGGCAGGCCAAGGTGATCACGACCCGCGTCTGGTGGAGTTTTCCGACGCAGGCCTCCGAGGCGGATCGAAGCATGGCCTCGCTCGACAAGTTTCATTTCGATCTCGACGATTGGCGGATGCTGAAATTCTTCTTCAATCTCGTCGATGTCGATGAAGGCACCGGGCCGCATGTTTTCGTCAAAGGCAGCCACAGGCGGCGCGCCATGAAGCATCAATTGACGCTTATGGTCGGCCACCCCGCGGATGAGGTTCTCGGCTATTACGGCAAGGACAGCACCGTCACGCTGACTGGGAAGGCCGGCTTCGGCTTCGGCGAGGATCCCTTCGGCTTCCACATGGGCACGGTGCCGACGGAAAAGCCGCGTCTGATGATGGAAGTGGGCTTCGGCGTCTCGAAGCCGTCGCAGCGCCGGTTTCATGGAGAGCCGGTTCTCAAGTAGATGATTACCGACCACTGGCATTGCCTGGACACCGTTGCCCAGGCAATGCCAGTGGTGTCCCACATCCGTCGCTACACGCCACGGCGG
This sequence comes from Rhizobium sp. AP16, assembly GCF_000281735.1. Taxonomy (NCBI): domain Bacteria; kingdom Pseudomonadati; phylum Pseudomonadota; class Alphaproteobacteria; order Hyphomicrobiales; family Rhizobiaceae; genus Rhizobium; species Rhizobium sp. AP16. Next base: position 149,984 of record NZ_AJVM01000069.1, read on the forward strand.
ATATGCCGGGCGATCAGATGGTCGATGGCGATGCGGCCCGGCCCGGCGGCGATGATCACCAGGAAGCAGGTGGCCCAGGTGCCGTGCGTCGGCCAGGCATCGGGATAGACGAAGATCTCGATTACCAGCGTCATGCCGAGCAGCGCCAGCGCCGACAGCCGGCTGGCAAAACCGATCATCAGCAAAAGCGGAAAGAAATGCTCGCTGAAGGCCGCGATATGGGCAGCGATCCAGGGATCGACGAGCGGCAGTCTGTATTCCGTCTGGAAGAGATAGACGGCATTGTCGGTGACATACCAACCGTCGACCTTGGTCTGGCCCGATTGCCAGAAGACGGCGGCGATCGACAGGCGCGCAATCAGCGCGATCAGGTCGTGCGGAATACGGTCTAACAATTTGAGAGTGCGATAGAGCCTTTGCGGCACGGTTTCGCGTTCGGCCGTGACGGCCGTCATTGTCTGGTCTGGCATGGCGTTCTCCTGAACGGCGTCTAGCGAATAGTCGTGAATGCGCCGGCGGCAAGCGCCCCGGCGAGATTGGCTGAGAGATCGAAGTCCGGTGCTATGGCGACAGCCGCCTCGACGGCTGTAGCAAGATCGGCGCGGCCGGCAAGCACCTCCAGAAACACGGCGCCGCCGGCGGGCAGCCGATGTATTTCGACCATCATCTCCGGCCGCACAACGAGGGCGTCCTCGCCGCTCCAGTTATCAATTGGGCGGAGCTCCATCTCGCCGGCATTCATCGCCCAGATGGTAACCATCGGAAAGGGCGAGCGCAGGATCGAGGCGGAGGGATGCAACACGAAAACCAGACTTGCCAGCCGCTCCGGTTCGATCGCCGCCAGCAAGACAGGGTCGAGCGGCGCGGCGTCAGCGGCGTGATAGGCTTTGCCGCGTGCTGCCTCCAGGCGGATGACATCCGGTAGATAGTCGATGTCGCCCGCCGGCTCGAAGGTTTCGACGAAATCGGCGAAATCATCGCCATAGGCCAGCAGCAGCGGTGATTGTGGTGGGTGCAGCCGGACGAATTCATGCGCCATGGCGGCGAAGAAGTCCTTGCCGACGATGTTTTCGGCCACCGGAAAACGCGAGGCGAGCGCGCCGATCAGCCCGGCCACGACATTGTCGCGGTAGACGCCGAAGCGCCGTTCCGGCCGGAGGCCATTCCATGCCGTCAGCCCTTCGGGAACGGCGCGATCCGTATCGAGGAGTGCGGTGGCGAATTCGGCCTGGGTGGTGACGGACATGGTCGCTCCTCATGCCGCCCGGCGGTCGGCGGCGCGGCGCAGGATGGCACTGGCCGCTTCCGCCTCGGCTCTGAGAACCGGCCATTCGGGGACGTCATTATCCCACTCGACCAGGCTCGCAATCGGCCCGGTGCGGGCGATCAGCTCTTCATAGAGCGCCCAGACGGGATCCTTGATGGCGGTGTCGTGGCTGTCGATCAATAGCGGTGCGCCGGCGTCGTCGACGGTTTCGGAATGGCCGCTCAGATGGATTTCGCGCACCCATTCCACGGGGAAGCGGGAGAGATAGTCGCGCGGGTCCATGTGGTGATTGGTCGAGGCGACGAAGACGTTGTTGACGTCGAGCAACAGGCCGCAGCTGGTGCGCCGGACGATCTCGGCGAGAAAATCGGTCTCCTCGATGGTGCTTTGCTCAAACAGCAGATAGGTGGCCGGGTTTTCGAGCAGCATCTGCCGGCCAAGCAGCGTCTGCACCTGGTCGATATGGGCGCAGACCTGGGTGAGCGTCATCTCTGTATAGGGCAGCGGCAGGAGATCGTTCAGAAACGTCGTGTCGTGCGTCGACCAAGCGAGATGCTCGGAAAAGCTCTCCGGCTCGTAGCGGTCGCAGACGATCTTCAGGCGAGCGAGGTGATCCGTGTCGAGCGGCTGCATCGAGCCGATCGACAAGCCGACGCCGTGGATCGACAGCGCATAATCCTGGCGCAACTTGCTGAGCTTGGCATGCGGTGGTCCGCCGGCACCCATATAGTTTTCGGCATGTACCTCGAAAAAGCCGACCGGCTGCGCAGCAGCATCGATGGCGGAAAAATGCTCGGGCTTGAAGCCGACGCCGGCGCGGTGGGGAAGCTCTGAGGGTTTCATAACGGACCTCGTTCATTTTGGGAGACGGCGGCGCGACCGAGATAGCGCCGCCCGTCATTGCTCGCTTTGATCAGACCGGTGCCGGTCCCTGGGCCAGGGTTCCATGGCCGTTCGGCGTCTTGATCGTTTCGCAGGTGCCTGCCGGAACCAGTTTCCAGGAATTTTTCTGGTAGTCGGTCTTCGATGTGCCGGCGCAGGTGGTACCTGGACCGGCAGCGCAATCGTTCTGGCCCTTGAGAGCGATGCCGTAGCATTTCTCCTTGGCATCGGCCGCGGAGGCCGCGGGAACGCTGACGATCAGCGTCAGCGCTGTGGCGACCGAGGCTGCGAAGGCGACTGCGGGAACTTTGGTCATGACAAACTCCGGTTATCGTGTGGTTCGGATGATAAGCCGACGAATGGATCAGGCCGGGGTCAGTGAGCCGTGACCCTTGGGTGTCTTCATGGTGGTGCAGGTGCCGGTCGGGACGAGCTTGAAGGACATCTTGTCGTAGCTCATGGTCGACTTGCCGGCGCAGTCATGCTTGCCGGCGGCGCAATCGTTCTGGCCCTTCATGGCAACGCCGTAGCACTTTTCCTTGGACATGCTGTCAGTGGCGGAAGCCGGAGCAGCGACGACGGATGCGAGCGCTGAGGCAAGCGAACCGGCAATAGCCAGGGTGAGGATGCTGTTTTTCATAGATCTGTCTCCGTAATAGGTGCCAGCCGTGATTGGCTTGCACTGACGTCTACGGAGCCGCCACGGCGAATATTACAGATGCTGCGAAATTTTCTTGGATGCCGCCCGAGCCCCAGCACGGACAGTCTAATATTCAATTCGATCCGTGTATATCAGGGAGGATAACGTGTGCTTGATCGCGCAGTCGCGTTCTTTTCGTGCGGGGCTCTGGCAAATCGTCGAATAATGTCCAATCGTCAGTGCAGGCGCTTCGGTTGAAATCCGATCCGGGGAAGTTTTGAAAAAGCGTGGTCATTGCCAGTAACAAAATCGTGCGGCCACGCGTAGAGGAGAATGTCGGGTGAAGCATTCGGCGCGCGAAGAGGAATGGGCAGTCTGGATGCGCGCCGCCATCGATGGCGATGCGCAGGCCTACCATCGCTTCCTGTCCGCTGTTGCGCCCTATCTGCGCGCCATGGCGCGGCGGCGCTGTGACCAGTTCGGCGCGCCGGCAAGCGAGGCGGAGGATGTGGTCCAGGAAGTGTTGCTGGCCATTCACCTGAAGCGCGGAACATGGGATACGTCGCGCCCCATTGGCCCGTGGATATCGACGATCGTGCGCAACAAGCTGATCGACAGCCTGAGACGGCGCGGGCGGCATGTGAACGTGCCGATCGACGATGTCATCGATAGCCTGGAGGCGGACGAGCAGACAGATGCCTTGGATCGGCTCGATGTCGACCGTATGCTGGCGCAATTGCGAGATCCGCAGCGGACCATCGTGCGTTCGATTTCGGTCGACGGAATCAGCGTGCGCGAAACCGCCGACCGGCTGAAGATGACTGAAGGTGCAGTGCGCGTGGCGCTGCATCGCGCATTGAAGGCGCTTGCCGCCTTGTATCGGAGTGAAAACAGTGAAAACCGATGACCTCATCCATCTTCTGGCACAGGACGCTCCGGTCCGCACGCGGATCGGGCCGGCGCTGACGCTTGCGGCCATCGGAGGCATCCTGATCAGCGGTGCGATGTTCTTTGCGGCGATCGGCTTTCGCGCCGACATCGGCAGCGCGATGGAAACGGTTCGTTTCCTGTTCAAATTCGTGGTGACGATCGTGCTTGCCGTCACCGCAAGCACCGTTGTATTCCGTATCGGCCGTCCCGGCGTGTCGTTGCGCCCCTGGGGCTGGATGCTTCTTGCCGCGCCGCTGCTGCTGGCCGCCGCCGCATTTGTTGAAATGATGGTCATGCCGGCCGATAGCTGGCGTCCACGCATGATGGGGCACAATGCGCGCTTCTGCCTGACGATCATTCCACTGCTGTCGATCGGCCCGCTTGCCTGCTTCCTCTTTGCGCTGCGCCAGGGGGCGCCGGAAAGCCCGGGTGTCGCCGGCGCGGTCGCCGGGCTCGCGGCAAGCGGCATCGCCGCCACCTTCTATGCCTCCAACTGTACGGATGACAGTCCGCTCTTCGTCCTGCTCTGGTATCCGTTGGCCATCGCTATCGTGACGGCGGTCGGCTATGTCGCGGGCAGGCGCCTGCTGCGCTGGTAAATGATCGCTATTGAGGCCCTGCAGGAGGCCATGATCCAGGGCTTTCGTCGAGCCTTGCCAAAAAAAAGCATTTGCCTGCGTTAAACTATTTGCATCTGCGGCGAATTCTATTATAGAGGCGCAGCCTTCACCGCGAAGGGTTTCATCGCGTCGCGGTCGTTGGGGAATAGTTCAATGGTAGAACGACGGACTCTGACTCCGTTAATCTTGGTTCGAGTCCAGGTTCCCCAGCCAATCTCTCTTTTTCAGATAAATCAATGATTTGATTGGGCAGCACCCGCCGCTACTGGAACAGTTTTCCGCCCCAATACTCCGGTTCAGTCCGGGTTACCCATTCGGATCTTGCTCTGATTACGAGACTGGGAGCCCATAGTCCGCCGGAAGCTTAATGATGTCTGATATCGGTCCAAAGCAGCCTAAGCTTGTCCCCTTTAGCCCTGAGCGGCTTGCTTTCATTGTTTTCTGCAAATCGATATAATCCCGACCGTCACCCAGGTCCTTTAACGCTATGAAACTAGCTCATATCAACCTAGTCGCCCGAGATGCCGAAGCGCTCGCGGCATTCTAGGTGAATATCTTCCAATGCGAGCATCTTCGTGAGCCCAGGATACTGTCGGGAGAAAAGGTATCGCGAGGCAATGGGATTTCGAGCTCTGAAATCTATTCGATCTGGTTGAAACTGCCCGGAATCGATGTGAAATACATGGGCACAAAGTCACGCATGATCGGGGGCCGCCGAGGGTCAATGAACCTGGCTTCGGACACCTATCTTTTGAGATGGACGACATTAGCATTGTACTGTCGGCGATCATTGACACAGGTGGCGAGAGAATCGGCGAAATTACGGATTTTGGAACAGCGAACAAGCCATTTCTGATTGCTTATACGCGCGATCCGGAGGGGAACGTCCTCGAGTTGGAGCAGCCTTGAAGTCGACCCAAATGCTGAGGACTGCAATCGGCCTTATGCTGTCTTATATGCCTACCCGTTGCGAGTTGAGGCGGGACATAGAACCAAATGTGGCGTCTCCTCGAGCTGCTTGAACATGCCCTTCATTTTCGCCTCGCCTCCCGGAATTAGTGCCCATTGTTCGGCGGTGGGTTCCGGCTCCAAGTAAACTTTCTCTAGTACTGCTATATTATCATCACCCTCCAGTCGAAATGTGGTGATCCAATTGAGGCTTCCAAAGTTAGCGGTCATTTTAAGGCGGTTAGCACCGGCATCAGTAACCTTGACTGCCTTTTGGACGATTTTATAGCCAGTGTCTGAGATGAGGACAAAGTCGCCTCCTAGAACCGCCATATATTCACCCTTGCAAGAATTTCCCAACACGTGGAGCTCGCTTGAGGTGAATTTTCGGATAACGGGACTCTCCTCGCTTTCAGAACAAGAGGTCATGAATGTGCCACATATAAGAAGAACCATAAGAGCGTGTGGCCTCCACCCGCGTGATCCTCCGCGCTTTGCCATTAAGTTACTCCCGCCACCTCGCAACTGCTGCGTGTCGATACCCTTTAGTCGCAGTCAGTTGGAAGTCCCTAAATTAAATCTTTAAAATCTTAGGAAGAATGCATCGCCACAAACGACGCTTGCCAAAGCGTTGGCATTGCGTCTCGCGTGGTGCAAAATCACCGCTTCTGACGCGATCCGGGGGAGCCATTTCGCCTGCAGTCGGCCCAAAGCGGACAACTTTTAGCTATGGTGGGCTAACTGTAATTCCGTATGTACTTCTTCGTGGCTAAAGTGGCTCGCCCTACACTGGTCTTCCGAGGGTTGCTCGGATAGGCTGAGCCGATCCTCGTGACAGGAGGACGAGCCGTGGCAGACTATAGAGAAGCTTTTGTCGGTGGTTCCCCGAACATCATTAAACGCGACACCAAAAACGCCAGCCTTGCGGCAAGCGCGCACCACGCGGCGGCGTCGACCATCGGTCGTCCTGGATCTTGCGAGCCATCCGCAAAACTCGATTATTCAAGGGCATAGGCCAGGTGACGAATTGAAATCGTTAGCGATAGATCGCCCTGCTTTTATCGCCTAGGTGCAACGGATATAGGACTTTTCTCCGATTGAAATCGGGAAGTGAAAGCGACAACGCGGGTCAGAGACATTTTTCTTCATATCAGTGCGAGCATTCGATCCAGTCGCGCTTCCCAGCTAAAATTTAGAAGCTTTGGATCATGCAGTCCTATAACCTCAGGTGGTGAGGCAAGTAATTTTTCGGCGTTATAAATCCACTCCGTTGGATCGCTCGCTACGGCAACTTGATCTTTGATATCGGCAAACGCGCCTATGTCTGTGGAGATGATGGGTTTCCCTGCCGCCATATACTCATATAGCTTCATCGGGAAAACACCCGACATATAACCTGTTGTTAGGTTAGGAAGGACTGCAATATCTGTCCCGCGCAAATAGTTCGGCAGAGTGTCATAGGACCGGTACCCCAAAAAATAAACGTTGGGCAGTTCTTTCAAGCGGCCAACGACTGGGCTTTTTTGGCCCTCCGGCTCGTCTCCGATGAAAATCCAATTCCAGTCGGGCCGAGCAATGGCGCATTGTTCCACGAGCGAGAAATCGAGCTTGTAGTCAGACAAAACTCCTGTGTAGCACAGCTTCGGCCCAATAATTTTAGCCAATTCGGCAGGAATTGTTCCGGCATGTCTCGCCTGCGAAAAATGCTCGATATCGGCGACGTTGCGCTCGTAGACACTGCGCTCTCCGGCCACGGCCGCGCAGTGAGACTGGAGATAGGGGCTTGTCGTAAAGACACGATCCGCTCTTTCGAGAAGCGTCACCTCCGCTTTTCGAAACGTATCGGCGTCCACGCCAGGGATCGCGGCAAGGTCGTCGACGCAGTGGTAAATTGTAGACCGCACCGGCAACCCGTCCATGATGCCGTCAACATACGGGTGATAGGTCCAGACTATAACATCATCACCATTGCGGTTGCGCTTCAGCCATTTGCGGATCGCTGAGCCAAGCAGCCACCGATTGAAAGCTCGGACAAATCTGCTCTTGTGACCGAATGGGATTGTGAGCGGCGCATAGACCCAGAGCGTTTGGTCAACTTTCTTTGGGGGGATGAACGCTCTCTTCAGGCGGTCCCATATGCGGAACAGATCACGCGCATTTGCTCTAGGGGCACGAATTCCGGGTGACTCGATATAGAGGACTTGATGGCCTCGCTTGGCCAAGCGGTCGGCGATATGCTGCTTGTTCGTCCAGTAAGGTGCTGCCCAATCCGCTGTCGAAAACATGACGAATGTCATTCGTTTATCGCCACCGGTCACCGCAACGGCTCCTTCGACAGGATGTCGACGATCCGCGCTGCCGCATTGCCGTCTCCGTAAGGATTGGGTCTTCCGGCCAGCCTTGCCTTGCGATGAGACCGCAGCCAGGAACTCGCCAGGGAAACAATATTTTCCTGCTCGATAGGCACTAGGCGAGAGAAGCCGGCGCGTACCCCCTCTGGCCTCTCCGTCGTCCTGCGCAACACGATCACCGGCACGCCGAATGAGGGAGCCTCTTCCTGCAATCCACCTGAATCTGTCAGCACCAGTTCCGCAGACGAAAGACAAAAGAGAATATCTGCATAGGGCACCGGATCCGCTAGCACGACATTCTCGATCCCATTGAGCCTTGGCATCACCAGCGCGCGGACATTTGGATTTAGGTGCACGGGAAAAAAGAATGTGCGATCGGGGAAGCGGTCGGCCAGCATGGCGATCGCTTCGACAATGACATTGAGGTCATGCGCAAAGCTTTCCCGCCGGTGGCACGTCACGAGCACGAACCGTCCCTGGCTTCGCGCGACCCGCTCCCTGACGGCGGGCGATACGTCACCGGTGGTCACTCTGCCTCGAAGCTCTTCCAGCGCATCGACGACGGTGTTGCCGGTAACGAAGACCTTGGATGGGGGGACGCCTTCTTTCCGCAATTGTCGTGCCGACCGCTCTGTCGGCGCGAAATGCAGGGTAGCCAATGACGTGACGAGCTTGCGGTTCATTTCCTCCGGAAATGGATTGTAGCGTTCATAGGTTCGCAGACCCGCTTCCACATGACCAACGGGAATCTGTGCGTAATGTGCAGCCAATGATGCCGAAAGAACCGTCGTCGTGTCCCCCTGAACAAGGACGACGTCCGGTCTTGCGGCTTGAAAGATCTTTTCACATGCGCCGATCGCAGCCCCTGTCAACGAGGCAAGCGTTTGATCGGGCTGCATGATGTCCAGATCGACATCCACGGAAAGCCCGAAGCTGGTCAATGTCTGGCGCAACATCTCGCGATGTTGTCCCGTTGAGACCACTGTACAGCGAAAAGCCTCCGGCCGCGCGTAAAGAGCCTTGATGACCGGCGCCATCTTGACTGCCTCGGGGCGCGTGCCGACGATGACCATGACATGACGCACGCCGATTTCAGCCATCGACAAAATCCGCCAATGCCACGGTGGCGCCGCGCCAGCGGACAGAGAATGCGAGACCTGACGGGGCTCCAACCGCGGTACCTTCCGTCAGTCCGAAGCCTTCATTTGTTTCCCGCATCGTCAGGCGCATCTTGGCCGCGATCCAGTCCAAGGTATCCTCTTCATTGAGCCAAAGGATCGGACGACCCGCCATTTCCAATTCGATATGGTCGATAAACTCACGATGCCGCGACAGGCGATGTTCCTCAGACCCCCACCCGTAGTCGTAGCGCGGCGAGAATGGATGATCGAGATAGCCAAACAGGTTCCCGGCGGTAACCGCCGCCGTGAACGCTTGCTTGTTGATCGCCAATGGATCCCCTTCCCTCAGAATACAATCACCATGCAACATGCACTGTTGGCTGTGCGTAACAACCCCCGACCTGTCACCCGGTATCGTTCCCCCCTTGGCCATCAGCATTTCCGGATCGTTGGCGATGATACCGCCAACGAAACCTTGAAGCCCCGCGCGCTTCAGCGCTTCCGGCACGTAGGCGGGATTCTGATGGAAAGGCGATACGGCATAGCGCACGGTCAAACCCGGCAGGCGCTGCTCGAGCCAGTCCGAAGAGGTTCGCGCTTCTATCTCACAGGCTTCTCCGGAGCCTCCCCAGCGGGGCGCATGCGTCACGGAGTGTGAGAGAACAGCTCCGCCGGCATCCAGAACCTCCTTCATCAGCGCGACGTGCTCGTCCTTGTCTTCCTGAGCAGTCTTGATCGCCACCGAGAACGGCAGGCCGCGCGCACGGTAGAGTTCGAACAAGGGCCGCGCGGACGCAATGTCTTCATCGCAATCCAGGCGCATCGTCACTGCCGCGTCATATCCGTGCGGAATTTCCCCAATGACCGGTATGCACGGCCTGTCCTCGTGCCGCCAATCCGCGAGGAACGCCTCGATCACGGCCCATTCGGCGCTGTCAACCGGACCCACTGGACGATTCCACCAGAGGATGGACGCCGTCTCGTTCTCCAGCAAGGTGACGAACGGCATATCCTCCGCAACACCGGGTGCAGAAGCGACCGCGAGCGTCGTCGCGCTGAGGGCTTCAGTCGTCATCGCAACGGACCATGGACCGGCATCGGCCGTGATCCGTCCGTATCCTAGGTTGTTCCATTCGTCGGCATAGTCAAACCGCAAGAAAGGTCGTGACGAAAATGGTGATGCATTCGCCAGGGGATGCTTGTTCCAGCTGACCACCGCCGATGATCGCGTCGTCGTATAGATTGGCGTCGGCGGGCACGCCGCCGCATCGGCCCATCCGGAAGCCAGGGGGGCCGGCGCGGCCAGCCCCGCCAAGGATGCGACCTTGTCGGGCAAGCGACCAAATAGCAGAACCTTGGCGTTTGACCTAGAAGCCGCAGCGGCCAGGGGCGCTTGATCCGCCCGGGGCGAGATGAAGACATAGACATCACCGTCCCCAATTGTTGGCACGGGATCGTCGGATGCCACTGTCACCAGACCCCGGGTCACCGATCGGCGGAATGCTTCCGCGACGATCTCGGTGGCGGTATCATCAGGTCTACCTGCAAATACGGTGATCATTGACCCGATGCCTCTTCTGGTACGAAATGCCTGAATTTCTGGCGCGAGCCAACCAGCTTCAGGTCAGCTGGCGTGATGAACTCGACTTCGACATCGTCGGCCCACCACGAGGCAATGCGTTCTCGGATTGCATTTGTGTCGGCGGCATCCTCCGGCACAAGCCGAAACACCGGTTTGCCATGGAGCATCTGAATCTGGAATTCGCGAATGCCACCGACGCGATCAAGCACGTCCTGGATAAAGTGGGTAGGGAGGGGCGTGCCGCCCAGCGTGATCACGTCGTGAACGCGGCCAACCATACGGGGAATGACGATGCCGTTCGGCTGTTGCGCCAGGATGGCGTTGTCGCCAGTGCGATAACGCAACAGCGGCATCATCCTGTTGAAAAGCGGCGTTATCACCAACTCACCGCTGCGGGCACCTTCAGGGATATCCGCCAGTCCTGTTTCCTCTTCGGTCCGCAACTCCGGCCATGCGAAAAACTCGTAAAATCGCATGTCGGAACTCTTTGGGTCGATCTGGTAGGCGATGACGCCCGCTTCGGCCAAGCCATAGCGATCAATCACCTGACATTGCAGCACCCGTTCAATGCGCTCTCGCTGCCGCGCTTCGAGCAACTCGCCAGAGGATTCGAAGATCTGGAACCCTTTGTCCTTGCCGCGGGTCGCCTCGACATGGGCTGCGAGCTGATCGGCGGTAGACGGATGGGCGTGCGCCAGATGGGGCCGGATCGACTTTATTCTGCGCCAGATCTGTTCGAGTTCCTCGCTTGCGAATGTTGCGAAGAAGATATTGTCGCGGTTCATGGCAAAGCACTTCACATGCTCACGCATACGGTCCCGCCACGGAAACACCTCCGGAAATTTCGAGGCGAAATGCAACTCGCTGCGCCAGTGCGTGTTCCCGACTCGACGGCGGCTTTCCTGGGTGATGGCAGAAGACCAGTCGGCCGCCTCCTGGTCATAGTAGATATGAGCGGACGGTCCGGTTGAACCACCGGTCTTGGCCACATGAATCCGCATGCCGTCCCGATCCTCGCGCAGCAGCCTTTGGCCCTGTTCGCGAATGATATCCTTCGTCAGATATGGCAGATCCTCGATATATCGGGGGTCCGCAGCCACCTTCGCCGGATCGAAGCCGATCGAACTGAACAGATCACGATAGTACGGCACCTTGGCGCCGGCAAAGAGGATCGTTTCGGCAAGGCGCGCGGCGGCACGCGCACGCCGCTCTGCAAACGGGCGGTCGATCTCTTCTCTAGCCCATCTCGTTTTGCTGCGAATATCGCGAGCCTCGTAGCGCTCTGTGAGAGGGTAGACGATGACCGTCGCCAAGGCCCCGCGAATGCCGTTCCGAAGAGCGCTAAGAATCATTGTCTTCCAGCCTTTGAAATTCCGCGTGAAATGTGCCGTGGTAACGGCAAATAGACTTGCCTGTCAACGCGCAGCCGCAAGCCTGTGGTAGAGCTCCAGCAACGGTTCGACGGCTCGATTCCAGGTAAAATTCTTGTTTACATGGCGCCGCAACTGCTCCGATGGCGGCGTTTCCGCTGCCTTTATCAACGCAACGGCAATTCCCTCTACATCGTCGCTGTCGACATACAGAGCATGATCTCCAAAATACTCACGGGTGGAGCCTTCGCCGGTGACCACGAGCCGCGCACCTGCAGCCGATGCCTCCAAAGCAGCAAGGCCCGGCGTCTCCAACGTCGAAGGCAGACAGAAAACCTCGCAAGCAGCATATGCAGACCGCAGCAACGGGCTATTGTGATCGAGTGCGCCCAAATGGCGGACATTCGGACCGGCCTCAGCGAGACAAGCCTCACCATATTCTGCGTCTCGGATGTGGCCAAAGAGTATCAATGGCTTGCCGGCCCGCTTTGATGCGCGGATCAATGCCAACTGGTTCTTGCGTGGCTCGATATTGCCGACATTGAGCACAAACGGTCCATCAACCTCGAAGGCGGAGCGGAAAAGCCCAGGGTCAACCGGCTCCCCGAACCACGGATCGCAGGCATTGCGCACCGTGTGGAAGCGTTCGCGCGATAGACCGAGTATGGTCGAGATACGGTCGCTTTCCACATCGCCATTGGTAACGATCGCATCGGCCAAGGAAAGCTGCGCGGCGATTTCGGCGATTGGGTAGAGATGCTTGGTTTCTTCCGTCAGCCAGAGGCTGGCGGAAATGACGAGAGGAATTCCCCGCGCCTTGGCGTAGTTGCACAGATGTACGGAGCCGCCCATACACGAGAAAAAATGAAATATGTCCGCCTTGTCGAGATCGCCACGCCAAGGATCATGCCGCACGACATCCGCGCCGGCGTTCAACAGATACTGTTCATATTTGAGCAGCTGTATTTCGCCACCGCCCGGTGTTTCGAATGCCCAGGGATAAGTCGCATAGACAATGCGCATCAGGCCGCTCCCAACCCTTCGATGGCAGCTAGGACGAGCCTGCCGTCAGCCTCTATCCGCAGTTCCTCAAAGCGTTTTTTCCGCAAGGAGGCGTGGCCAGCGTGGTCGCCATCCATGAGAAAAGCCCCGATTGCCGCGGCAGCCGCTGCCTTGTCATCCTGCGGAATCAGCAATGCCGCAGACCCCAACACTTCCAATATTGCGGGAACGGGAGTGACGAACATCGGTTTATCAAAGGCCAGCGCATCGAGGGCGGGCACGCAGAACCCTTCGTGAGACGAGTGCGCGATGCAGGCCGTCGTCATTTCATAGAGCGCCTTCAATTGGCGATCCGATATCCCGTGATGGAAGGTGACAGGCACGCCATGGGTTTCCTCGATCGCCTTTGCGCGCGCCTTGACAAGATCGACATAGGGGCCGTTTGCGGGACCACCGACGATATCGAGTGCGATCGGTATCTTCAGCGCCGCTAGCTCTCCGGCGATATCGATAATATCGAGGACGCCCTTATGTGCAACGATGCGCCCGACATAGAGGAGATTTTGCTTATCCGACGCAGCCCGGAGATCTTCGGCCTGAACAGCATTCCACCGGTCCGCGCCGATGAGCGGCGGGCAGATGACAATCCGGTCCTTGTGACGCGCTAGAGCATCCGCATCGAACGCCTCCAGCAGACACTTCGCCGTCGCTTCCGAATTGACCATGATGATATCGAACTTGGCAAGAAGCGGACGCTGCTCAAGGCCCAGCCGGCAATTCTCGATTGTTCGCTCGTCAGCACGATCAATCAAATCAGGCGGTGTGATATTGTGAAAATAGACAATCTTGGCATTCGATAGGGCGACAATGTCGTCGAGCGCAGGATCGAAGATCGAATGATTGAAAAAGATGACATCTTGCGGCTGGACTGCCGTCCAGAACGCCGACCGGGTTTCAACAGGGTGAGGCTCTTGAACGTCTGTGTGTTCGGCCCAAAGCCGAACAACGTGCCCTGCTTTCTCCGCTAGAATGGCGATCTGCCGCGCGAAGCTGCCGACGGCGTCGTTCAAAACGATATCTCGGGCATGAATGTGCACTGTGCTCAAGGCTGTTCTCTCTACATTGTGGCTCAGCTAGCCGCAGTTGCAGGCGTCTCCACACCATCAATCTTCCGCGCCGGCACGACGGCTTCATCGGATTTGATGTGCCCCTGTTCCAACCGCACGATGCGTGTGCAAACGCGCTCAAGCATTTTCATGTTGTGGGATGCAATGATGAGGATCTTCGAACGGGAAACCAGATCCTCCATGCGTCTCTCGGCCTTCTTGGAAAAGGTTTCATCAACGACGCTCAGCCATTCATCCAGAAGAAGGATCTCCGGTGAGAACGCCGTCGAGACTGAGAAAAGCACGCGCATCAGCATGCCCGAAGAGAACGTGCGCAAGGGCATGCGGCGCATCTTTTCGTCCAGGTCCGTGAACTCCCAGATCGAATCGACAAGCTCTTTCGTTGGTTTGATACCATCCACGCGGAGCAAGAGCTTGATGTTGTCCTCGGCCGAAATTTCCATATTGGCGCCGATCGCAAGCCCGAGCAACGGCGTCATCTGACCGGTGACGGAGATGTTGCCTCCGGATATTGGAAAAATACCCGCGATCGTACGTAAAAGCGTTGTCTTGCCGGAACCGTTTGGCCCGTACAGCCCGATGCGTTCCCCGGCTTTGACTTCAAAGTCGATCTCGTGAAGGGCGCGGATGACCGTTGTTTTCTCCGTAGATCCGCCCGCGGCGGACAGCAAAAGCCTCTTCAGAGACTTGTCGTTCAGGTCGTAGATCGGATAGTCAAGCGTGACTTTCTTAAGCGTGATCGTAGCCATTGTTCAGATCCAAAAAGCTGCGTTGCGCAGGCGCGTCAGCGCAAACCAGCTCAACAGGGCAAGAATTGCGAGGAGTCCCAGCGACACGATAAAACTATGCCAAGGCATGGCGCCGTTCAACAATGGCTCCCGCCAAATCGCGAGCAAATGCACCACGGGGTTATAGTGCAGCAGATAGTCGCGACCCGCGACGACATGCGGTTTCCACATGATTGGAGACGCAAGGAAGGCCAAGTTCATAAATGACTCGACCAACGGCTGCACGTCGCGATAGCGCGTGGCAAGCGTTCCTGCCACGAGCGACAGGCAGAGCGTGACCGCCATGAAAATGATCAGCCCTGGAAGAGCCATGAGGAGACCGAGGAACGTAGCCCCGCCGAGAAAGATGAAAAGAACAATCGGAACGACGATGTTGTGCGCGAGAAACAGCAGATGCCGGAAAAAGCACTGGACATAGAAGACATAGGCAGGCAGCCCTCGATCCTTGATGAACCCGCCCGCACCCAGCAGGGTCGTCGTCGCATTGTTGGTCGCACCGGCCAAAAAGTTCCACATAACGAAACTGACCGCAAAATAGGGCAGGAACTCGGGAACGGAGACGTTCGATATAGCGCTAAAGACAAAGCCAATGCAGCCTGCGAAAATTGCCGTCTGAAGCGTGATCCAAAACGGGCCGATCACCGATCTGGCGTAGCGGTGCCGCACATCGTACCAAGCCAGGAAATAGGCCAACTTGATGTTG
The DNA here is from genome assembly GCF_000281735.1 of Rhizobium sp. AP16. Lineage (NCBI taxonomy): Bacteria > Pseudomonadati > Pseudomonadota > Alphaproteobacteria > Hyphomicrobiales > Rhizobiaceae > Rhizobium > Rhizobium sp. AP16. The sequence goes on from NZ_AJVM01000069.1 coordinate 165,315, forward strand.
TTATACACCCCAGGTGGCGATTTCTGTATCTGCAAGGACTCAGTCGGTTCAGACCACGACGGATTCAACGGGCTCGTCGCCTGTGTCTCAACTAACATATAAATTATCCTCTTCTCGAGATCAAAAGCATCCGGTCATCCATCCCACACGCTCCAACTAATGAGCAAATGGGAGCAAAAGAAGGCCTCGGCTTTCCTGCCATGATGCAGGAGCGATCAACCCCTGGTCACCGCCAACCGCTGTAGGCAGTGGGCTAAAGAGTCGCGCCAGTGCGGTGCTTCAATTTCCAGCACGCTGGCGATCCGACTGCAATCAAAACGTGAATTGGCTGGCCGTCTCGCAGGCGTCGGATATTCGGCAGTCGAGATTGCTGTCACACGGTCGGGCACTACCCATCCGTGCGCTGCCGCTTCGGCGAAGATTGCCTCGGCAAACCCATGCCACGTCGTATATCCCCGACCGGCGAAATGGAACGTGCCCGCAACGCTGTGCGAGCGAGCCTTTGCTATCTCAACAATCTTCAAGCAGGCCAAGGCGATATCGCCCGCATAGGTCGGATTGCCATGCTGATCGGCGACCACGCGCAGTTCCTTGCGTTCCCCGCCGAGGCGAAGCATCGTCTTGACAAAGTTGCTTCCGCTCTCGTGAAAGACCCAGGCGGTGCGCAGGATGGTGGCTGCCGAATAGACCTCACGCACTCGCTTCTCGCCTTCGGCCTTGCTGAGGCCATAAGTGCTGATCGGCGATATCGCATCGTCTTCGGTGTAGGGCGTCGTTTTGTCACCCGAAAAGACGTAATCTGTGGAGATATGCACAAAAGGAATATCGAGTTCCCTTGCGGCCTGCGCGACGATCGCTGGGGCATCCGCGTTGAGGCGCATCGCCGACGCAGCCTCGCTCTCCGCTTTATCCACAGCGGTGTAAGCCGCAGCGTTTACGATGGCTGACGCTCCCGACTTCATGATCGCTACGTATGTCTGGTCGAGATTCGAAAGGTCGAGCTCGCCCCGACCCCACGCAACCCATTCGAGGCCGCGTTCCTCGGCCAGTTCCGCAAGGGCTGTAGCAACCTGTCCATTCTTACCCAAGATTAAGAGTGTCATTTTGCTTTCGCCTTATAGAGGGCCTCGGCAGCATCCTTGTGCGGCCGCCACCACCACTCGTTGGAAAGATACCACAAGATGGTGGCACGCAGACCGTGGTCGAAATCATACTTCGCTTTCCAGCCGAGTTCGGTTTCGATCTTCGTTGCATCTATTGCATAGCGGTGATCGTGACCGAGGCGGTCGGTCACGTAGGTGATCAGGCTCTCATACCCCCCTTGCGGCGCAGGGGGCCCCAACTCGTCCAACAGGGAGCAAATGGTGCGAACGACATCGACGTTGCGGCGCTCGTTGCGCCCACCGATATTGTATTTTTCACCAAGGCGGCCCTTCGTCGCCACAAGCCATAGAGCGGAAGCATGATCGTCCACATGCAACCAGTCGCGGACATTGTTTCCGGCGCCGTATACCGGCAACGAGCCATGCTCCAGCGCGGTCGTGATCATCCGCGGGATGAGCTTTTCCGGAAACTGGAACGGACCATAATTGTTTGAGCAATTCGAAATGACAATCGGCAGGCCGTAGGTGTGATGCCAGGCATTGACCAGATGGTCCGATGCAGCCTTCGATGCAGAATAAGGCGAGTTTGGCGAATAGGGCGTCGTTTCCGAGAAAAGTCCTTCGTCGCCCAGCGTACCATACACCTCGTCTGTCGAGACATGGAGAAAACGGAATTCCGTCTGCTCGGCCGCTGGGAGTGCCGACCAATAGGCGCGAACGGCTTCTAGAAGCCGGAAGGTGCCGACAATATTGGTCTCGATGAACGGCGCCGCCCCATCGATAGAACGGTCGACGTGAGACTCCGCCGCCAGATGCAGAATGACCGACGGGCGGTGGCGTTGCAGGATTTCACCCACGAGCTCACTATCACCGATGTCACCTTGAATGGTCGAGAAGCGCGGATTGGATTTGATGGAATCGAGCGAGCGAAGATCACCAGCATAGGTCAACAGATCCAGATTGACCACATCGTAGTCTGTTTCGTCAATGAGATATCGACAGACCGCTGATCCTATAAAGCCCGCTCCCCCAGTGACCATTGCTGTTTTGCGCATGAAAGCTCTCCGCACTACCTTGTACTGACGGGAGTGTCCCTATATCGGATCTGCATCGACGTCAAAGCTGCTAGCGCGATCGCCATCTCCAGGAAAGGAAAAAAATGAACTTCAAGGCTATTCCACAGGCTATCCCCGACGTCCTGCTCTTGGAACACAGGGAATTCGGAGACGATCGCGGCTCGTTTACTGAGACGTTTCGCGCCTCCGCGTTTCAGGAACTTGGGTTCCCGCAATTTGTACAGGACAATCAATCACGCTCTTCAAAAGGAGTCGTTCGCGGCCTTCACTACCAGGTCAATCCAAACGCGGTCGGAAAGCTGGTCCGCTGCGTTCACGGGCGGATATTCGATGTTGCCGTGGATCTGCGGCTGGGATCGCCGACCTACGGCAAATGGACGGGTACGGAGCTTGCCGGCACAGACAACCACATGTTTTATGTCCCAGAGGGCTTCGCACATGGCTTTATGGCGCTGGAGGACGATACCCTCGTTTCCTACCGGCAGACGGGATACTGGGATGCCGCGTCCGAGCGATCGCTCCTATGGAACGATCCTGACGTTGCGATAGATTGGCCCAAACTTGCCGTGCTGCTTTCGCCAAAGGATGCCACTGCCACGCGCTTTGCTGACGTCGATCACAATTTCCGCTACTAGACGGCGGATCAGTCTAATTCCGCGTATATGGAAACTATCGCGGAATTAGGCTCAGCAGGTACTTTCCATAGCCGCTCGACACAAGCGGATGAGCAAGTTGCTCGAGCTGCTCGTCATCGATGAAGCCCATGCGCCACGCGATTTCCTCAATGCATGCGATCTTCTGGCCCTGGCGTTTTTCGATCGTGTGCACGAATTGGCTTGATTCAAGAAGACTATCATGGGTCCCGGTGTCGAACCATGCGTTGCCACGACCGAGCTTCTCGACGAAAAGCTTCCCCCTCTGCAGATAGACGTCGTTGACCGTGGTGATCTCAAGCTCGCCGCGGGGAGAGGGTTTGATGCCTTTCGATATCTCGATGACGTCGTTGTCGTAGAAATAAAGCCCGGTAACGGCGAAGTGGCTTCTCGGATTCTTCGGCTTTTCGACGATGGAGATCGGGGTTGTCTTATCTTCGGCAAACTCGACGATCCCGTAACGCTCCGGGTCGCTTACGGAATAGGCAAAAACGGTCGCACCGGAATCCCGTTCGCTCGCCTGCCGCACGCTCGTGCCCACGCCGGTGCCATAGAAGATATTATCTCCAAGCGCGAGGGCCGCGCACGCATCGCCGATAAAGCGCTCTCCAATGATGAAAGCCTCGGCAAGACCACGCGCCTCCGCCTGTATCGCGTACTCGAAACGCATACCCAGCGTTTCGCCGGATCCCAGCAATTCCTGATAGAGGGGCAACGCACTTGGTGTGGAGATGATCAACACTTCTGTGATTCCAGCGATCATCAGCGTACTGAGCGGATAGTAGATCATCGGCTTGTCATACACCGGCAGCAACTGCTTGCTGACTGGGATCGTCGCTGGATAAAGCCGTGTTCCCTTGCCGCCGGCGAGGATGATACCTTTGTATTTTGGCTGTAGCATATATACCATGTAGCAATTGGGTTGTTGGCGCTTCTCGCGGCGAGCATTGGTACTTGAACCCAATGGTCATTGCAACGGCAAGACATCGTGGATTCTGGAATGAATGGCCTCATCGATGGACAAGTCCGCTAGGAGGCACTAAATCATTGGCCACATCCAGCGCATCAGGAACTAGGACCGACTTCGTTCATGAAAACCCGCCTTCTCCAGAATTGTATCTTCGACAAGCATTTCGCCCAGGTCCAGAGGGGGTTCGAACCGCTTGATTTTCGGCACAATCCGGAACCAGGCTTGCGCGAATTCCAAATTTTCCGCGAAATATATGCCAATGGCACTTACAAGAGCGCCGATATCGTTGGCGCCGTATCGACGCGGTTCCAAGGCAAAAGCCTCTTAGACGGAATTAAGGTGGACTCGTGGATCCAGGACAATCCCGGATACGATGTATATGTGGTCAACCCGTTTCCACAATTTGCCTATACGCACAAAAATTTATGGCAGTTTTCCGAAAACACCAGGGATCCAAATTTTACGCAAAAGACACAACGCGTCCTGGATAAGGCCGGCTTGAAATACGATTTGGCCGCACAGGGGCACCACGCGAATAATATACTTTCGTGCTGCAGCTATTGGTTTGGTAATTCATTGTTTTGGGAAGAATATATGGAGGAAATCATCCTTCCAATACTCAATCTTTCCCAAGATGATCTCGGACAAGAACTCTATTCGTTTTTGCATGAAACGCAAGATTATTACGGAGTCGCGGCCCACGGCTGCGGTTCGCTTCCGTTTGTTCTTGAGAGAACGGTATCGATATTCCTCGCAAAGCACCCTGAAATAAAGGCCTTATTTTACCCAGCCGACAGAGAGAGAATCTACGATTGCTGTTTGTTTCAGTTTGAACGCGATCTTGTTCGACTCTTTGGCGATAAGGTGGACCAGTGGGACAAGGAGGGTGGAAATTCCGAGGAAATGGAGGCGTACTTTCAGATGTCTTCGCGAATGTGTGGAAGCGGTTGGCGCCTCCACTTCAAGTTTTTCCCGATGTCATTTGAAAATGGCAATCCTCGGCCAAGTATGCCTTGGTTTCAGAGTGACTCCGGTTATTAATCAGCCCGTTGAAGCTGCATAACGATACAATTTTGATCCTATAGTGTTGATCTTTGGGTTGTTTTGCGCTTCGGGTGAATCCACCAAGGCTGCGACAATGAGGCCGGCCGCTTCAGCGCTATACGTCAATGATCGCTCGATCGCATGAGCCAGAGTGCCATTTATCTGCCCTTCCTCCTTCTCGAAATCAGAAAGGCCGATACCTAGATTAATAATTGGTAGAAGGGCAGTAGACCGCGCAAGAAACATGGTTCCAGCAACAAAGCTATCGTTCTCCGGATAAATTTCGCTTATGCCCATTCTTTTGGCGAGTTTGCGAACCGTCTTCTCATTGCGGTTCAGGAATGCAGACATTGATAGAAGATGACCGCTGGGACCCAGAATACCGATATGAGGATTATCTGCCAGGACCTTTAGAGACGTCCGCAATCGCTCAAGAGTAAATGCGGACAGCAGTTCCTCCCGCCATCTATCGCCCGTGGCGATATGCTTGGACCTCTTGGTATGCAACTTCAAAATGTGTGTAAATTCATCGAGATCAAGCGAACGCAGAACTTCAAGAAACGGTCCGACGTCCCGACCCCTGTTCTCAAAGAGCAACACTGCCGCCGCAGGAAGTTCCTGTTCCACGATACGCTTAACTTCTACTTCCTTGTCGCTCGGTGCCGTCACAAAGATTTGGTGAGGAATTTCGAGATCACGCAGATTTACAACGATTTCCTGTAGTAGTTCGGGATAAAACGCATGCACGACGATTGCCAGCTTTCCATCGCCGATATGCTGTTGACCCTTTAAATGAGCACGAAGAGAAGCGATACGGGTAGCCTCCAAGTAACTCATCCCATACTTTCTATCCGGCTCGAGGTGAGCACCCTCAGCCCATTCATTCCAGGCATTTATAAAGACTATCTGCTCATCAGGTTCGGCGATTCGCTTTTTCGTTTCCAAGATTACCGCTTCAAGGTATTTTAGATAAGCCGCGGGACTTGCGTTAAGAAGTGTTTTGCCGAGACCCGGACGCCTTGCCTCATTATCCCAACTCGGAAATACACCGCGAAATAATTTGTAGGAAGGAGCGTCGAATTCTTCTGCTCGGCGTAGAAGATCTAGATAGTCATATAACTCCCCATTGTAGTTGGGGTTATACAAATTTACGGGCCCCTTATAGGAGGCAATATTTTCCTCCGTCCACCGCGCGTCGTTGGGTGGGAACTGAACTGCGCCGTCCAGGCCGTATTTCGCGGGATCGACCTTTTCAAACGATTGCGAATAGGCGATATAAATAGGCCCGATGCCAGCTTCATGGCACCAATCTCTCCACCGCTTCGCGGTCGCAGCCATGTCAGGCAAGAGGGCAGGCCTATACACCATTATTAGCGGTAATCCGCTTACACGGAAATATTTACTGTTTTTTAGATACCTCGATATGTGCTCGATGAAAGCGATATCATCTGCTGCATCATATGATTGTTTGAGGATAACGTCGTCATCTCGGCCATCCCACCGGCGTGTCCAGTTTTCATTCGCCCAGCATAAGCAAAATTCGAAGTCGATCTCTTCGTTGTCGGCAAAATTCTGTATCGGCTGATCAAGAACACGATGACCATTAAACCAATAGAAATAAAAGCAAAATGCGGATAGTCCGGCTTTCTTGGCAAGCTTGACCTGCTCCACTTGTACTTCCGGCCGTCGCAAATCATAAAAGCCCAGATCGGCGGGGAGATGCGGTTGATGGTGACCTTCAAACTGAGGAACTGCTCTGCTAACATTTGTCCATTCTGTGAAGCCCTTTCCCCAGACATCGTCATTCTCAGGAATTGGATGGAACTGAGGCAGATAGAATGAAACGAGTCTCGCGTCCTGGTAGACCCGCTGCACGTCAGGTAAAGTTCGCACATACTCATCAGTTGTTTGAGAGTAAGAAAAATATTCGTCACGAGAATCGGTCTTGGGCGTCTCGTTCTCACTCATATCGGGCTTCCAAATTGCTGTGGTGTTGGCTTTAGAGAAACAATTCCGGAAATGAGGCTTGCCCCAAATCAAGAATTCATCCTTGGTCGAATAGGCGAGCAAAGGATATGCGTACCCGCTAGATCGCATTTTGTTGATTTTGGCGCAACCGACGGGGCCAACGGTTTTCATCGAGGATCATACCAGTCTCCGCGTTCGGTATGCCCCCTAATTTCTAGCTCGCAATGCATGCGCATTAGCATATATTTTTGCAAAACCAGATCAACTGGGATCGTTTTCGTCTGCGGGACGGCTGGAATCGCTGCGAGGAAACCATTAGGGTCATGTTTCACTTTTTGGATAGATTACCACAAGGACTTAATCGTTGCGGATCTTGTTAACCACCTATCATCAGGCCTTCCTTGCACCCGGGGGGGGGGAGACGGAGCTGCATCAATTAGCCGACTACATCAATGACGTAGGTGGGCGGGCAGATCTCTACGGTCCGAATTCGCGACGCCTTAGCACGTATGATGCAGTTATCCACTTCTCCGCGCATGGTGGCGGGGAACGGTTGCTGTCTGAGATAAAGGCGGCTGGCAAACCGATTGTCCTTATACCCAACTTCAATTTTTTTGACCAGCAGCATAGCGCACACGAGGTTGTCCAACGTCATCTGGATCTTGCTGATCTGGTTATCCTGCGGACAAATGCGGAGAAGGAACTTTGCCAGAGAAACTTTGCAGTATCCGCTGCCAAGATTGCTGTGGTACCCGCTGGTATCGCCCCTGGTTTTGGAAAGCCTGCCGAGGAGCGACTGTTCCAATCCGCCTACGGTCTCGACCAGTATATCTTGTGGGTGGGCCAGATCGCTGAACATAAGCGACAATTGGAAGTGATCACTGCGCTAAGGGACATCGATATACCTCTCGTCTTCGTGGGCGGTTACGCTGACAAGCATTATTATGACAAATGCCGTGCTGCCGCCGGCGAAAATGTTCGTTTCCTACCTTACATGCAACCGGCATCGGAGATCCTGCGCTCCGCCATGCAAAGCTGCGCGGTTTACCTTGAGCTCGGGGATGACTATCCTGGCTTTTCAGCTTTAGAGGCGGCATTGGCCGGAAGCCCGATGGTGCTCAACGATCATCCATGGTCGAGAGAAACATTCGGTGATCTGCCAGTCTATGTCGATACCCCAACACCTGCGGCCTTGCAAAACGCCATTGCTACTGCGATAAGCTCCGGCGCTAGAGAACAGCTCACGCAGAAAATGCGACGGCTACACCTCCAACCCGGCCCGACGAAACAGCTATTGGAATTAATTGGTACGGCTCTTTAGCGATGGATTTGGGTTGAACGGAATCTTTCTGAGCAACCATGCAATTAAGCTTCCGGGCAGAACATGGCAATTTATCCGAAAAGCAAAATGTCAACACTACACACGCACCTTGCTCGACGCGGCGTAACATTCGACGAGTATAAGGGACATAGTAATATCACGTTACCCCATGTTGACGATTTCAGTCTCTCAGTACCCTTTGACTATCCGATAGACGTCACATCCATCGGGCGCATAGCTGTTGTGTGCCATCTATACTATCCAGAGATGGCTGCAGAGTTTTCTCAATATTTTGAAAACATTCCATGTCCTTTTGATCTATATATTTCAACAGACTCCATACCGAAGCGAGATGCGATTCTCGCTGTATTCTCTTCGTGGAAAATTGGGCGCGTTGAGGTGGTTGTTGTGCCTAACCGTGGACGGGATATTGCCCCGAAGCTGGCGTTGCTTTCTGCCATAAATTCAAAATATGACTTTGTAGTTTGTATCCACTCTAAAGCCTCCACGCACCATGAAGATTTGAAGAAATGGCGTGGTTTCCTATTGCATCATCTTCTAGGCTCGCCTGAAATTGTAAAAAGCATTCTAGAGCTTTTTGCGGTGGCACCCGAGATTGGAATGATTGGTCCTCAGCACCACGAACCGATTCGGAAATGGCTTGGTTGGAGCGGAAATTATGAGATAACGAGAGACGTCGCTCGATGTCTCGGTATCGAGCTCATGACCAATCACGTGCTAGATTTTCCGTCCGGATCGATGTTCTGGGCGCGGACATCAGCGCTCAAGCCATTAATTGACCTCAATCTCGCTGCTGAGGATTTTGCTCCGGAAGAAGGGCAGAAAGACGAGACAATTGCCCACGCTATTGAGCGCCTTTTTTACTTCAGCGTGGAATGTGCCGGGTACAAATGGGTGAAAATCGCAGACTCCAAGTATTTCAACGAAATGCCTGGCGCCGTGCAGGTGGGATCACGAGACATGTTGAAAATGGTGGTTTCTGAAAAAACGTCGACACTAACAAAGCAGTTGGCAGGGAACGGAGTGAGCAAGGATAACGATGGAAGACCATAAGACGATTTTCCGGCGGAAGCTTAAGGAAGAACTCACTGAGTTTCTCAATTCCGATACCTTGATAAAAATGCCGCTCATTGCAGACGCATGTGTCTCCATCGTTGTGGTCACTTGGAATCAAGCCGAACTGACCTATGCCTGCCTTCGCGGTCTAGAACAAAACATCACAGTTCCGTTCGAGCTCATCCTCGTTGACAACGCATCGACAGATGAGACTGATGAGCTTCTTGGCCGGCTGCAGGGCGCTCGTATCATCAAGAACTCTGAAAACGTCGGATTTCTCCTAGCTGTAAATCAAGGGGTAGAATTCGCCAGCGGAAAGCATGTTTTACTTCTTAACAATGATGCAATCATCAGGACTGGATCGCTCGAAGCTGCTGTAACTACCCTGGAGGCAGACGCGACGATTGGGGCCGTAGGAGGCCCAATCGTACTTCTCGACGGTAACCTGCAGGAAGCCGGTTCCATTGTTTGGCAGGACGGGACTTGCCTCGGATATGGCAGAGGCCGGAATCCAAACGATCCTGAATTCCAGTTTCAGCGCGATGTTGACTATTGTTCCGGGGCGTTCCTATTGGTCCGCAGGGATGTCTGGCGCATGCTAGGAGGGTTTGCCGAGGTTTTTGCCCCCGCCTACTACGAGGAAACAGATCTGTGCTTACGGCTTCAAGATGCCGGGTATCGTGTCGTGTATGAACCTAAGGCCATCATCGACCACTACGAATTTGGTAGTGCCGGCCAGAGCGAATGGGCGTTCTCGCAACAAATTAAAAATCAGCAAATTTTTTGCAGGCGGCACTGGCCGCGCCTAAAGACTCACTATCCGTCAGTGCCTGCAAATGCGCTAAGCGCCCGTATTGTACCGCGGCAAAAACAAAACGTCTTGGTCATCGATGAAATGGTGCCTCACGAGTCCCATGGTGCTGGCTACCCGCGATGTGCGGAAATTATACGAACTTTGGACCAAGAAGGCTTTGCGGTAAGTTTTTATCCCCTGCTCGTGCCAGATGACGATTGGGACAAGGTTTATGCGACGTTACCTTCGAGTGTTGAGGTGATGCTTGGCTTGGGTGTTGCCGGCATTGACGAATTCCTACGCTCCCGCTCGAATATGTATGATTTCGTCGTGGTCAGTCGCCCCACCAACATGGAAATTATCGCTGGTCTGCTATCGAAGAACCGGGCCTTGTTCGGAAAGGCTAAGCTAATTTATGACGCCGAAGCAATGTTTTCCGCACGCGAAATTCTAAGGCGAACCGTCGCGGGAGAGGATATTACGGAGACTGAGGCTGCACAGCTACTCGAAAGCGAGTTGTCTCTTACCTCATTCGCAGACCACGTTATTACGGTCTCCGAGGAGGAGGCTTCCTATTTCCGCGATTACAAATCTAGCACTGTCTCAGTTTTAGGACATCTTCTCGATGTACAGCCCACGCCTGCCCGTTGGGACGCTAGGCGCGATCTGCTTTTCGTAGGCCGACTTGACGGCGAGGGCTCGCCAAACGTCGATAGCCTTGTATGGTTTGTGTCTGAGGTTCTTCCCCACATTACGGCTATCAATCCAGATATAAGACTGAAGGTCGTGGGTAAAAACGACGCGCCATCGGTGCAGTCCCTTGCGTCTCGCAACGTCGATCTCCTAGGAATACAGCAAGATCTCAGGCCTCTCTATGATCAAGCTCGAGTATTTATAGCTCCAACACGTTTTGCAGCAGGCATTCCCCATAAGGTTCACGCCGCAGCATCGTTTGGCCTTCCTTGCGTCGCGACCCCTTTAATTGTCCAGCAACTGGGTTGGAAAGAAAACGTCGCCATTTTATGTGGCGCCGATCCAGAGGCGTTCGGTGCCGGCGTGCTGCGCATCTACAACGACGAATTGCTATGGAACAGCGTTAGAGCCGAAGCTCTGCAAAAAGTTGCTGACGATTGCGGGGCCTCAAGATTTAGGGCGGGATTGATGGAGGCGTTCAACAAAGAAAATTGAGCGAACGCGAATCATTGTGATGGCGTTGGAGCAATTTCGAATGAACCGCTCATGGGGTAAGTCTTTGTCAGCGTACCGGAAACGACTAGCACTCGGCGTCGTTAGCGTCACAGGTTACTTTTCGAGGTTTTTGCCGACGATCAGACGGCGATGGCACGGAAGAGACCCTAACAGTCAAAGCAACAAGCACGCAATCTACGTACATTACGACGCAAGCGGCAAAATTGACGAGTTTGTCAAATTTCACCTTAATGCGATTTCGCAGCTAGGTTTCAGGCTGACATTTGTTAGCAATAGCCCGCGACTTGATGAACACGATGTGAGCTCGATTCAAAACGTCTGTCGCGAAGTATTGCTTCGACGGAACATTGGATATGACTTCGGTGCATATTCAGAAGGCGTTCGCGCAATAGGCAATCTTGACAAGGTTCAAAGTCTAATTCTTGCCAACGACAGCGTTTATGGCCCCCTTTTTCCATTAGCGAAATATATAGATAATTTCGATCCTAGTGTATTTGACATCTGGGCGATGACAGACAGTCGAGAGATCACCTATCATTTGCAGTCGTACTTCTTGTTAGTGCACAAGTCCGCGATTGACTCCAAGGCTTTCAGGGCATTCTGGAGGCGATATCCATACGTGAACGGCAAACAATGGGTGGTACGCTTAGGTGAGATCGGATTTAGCCAAAAGATGCAGAGCTCTGGGCTCCGATTAGGCGCACAGTTTTCATGTAAGGATGCGGAATCTCGGCGAAGCGGGGTAATTGACGAGCTTGCCCACGATAGCGACGAGCCAGCGATTGCCGAATTTTTGCAGCGTCTGAACAATTCCGAGCGGGATGCGGACACCTATAACCCCACCCACTATTATTGGGATTATTTGATCCGCTCTGAAAGATATCCATACATAAAGAGAGATTTGGTGCGCAACAATCCGGCAAATATTCCCACAGCATTGCACTGGGAGTATCTACTTGATTCCTATACCAATTACGACTCATCGATCATAACCCATCATTTAGGCCAATCTAAAAAATGACTTGATTTGGCGACATGCAAACGCCAATTCTTACGCAAATGGTCAATTGAAATGTGTGCCCGAATGAACACGACAGAGCCTACCGCCTTACTCGCATTGTCGTATCGTTATTTATCGACCTTTGGCTATGATTTGCCCACAGGTCTGGTCTCGACATGGATTGCTTGCGGCCCCCATTTTCAGCGGATCTATGATATAGATACGGACTCTGGCGCTGATGCCTTGGTGTTTTGGTGGCTCAGCGACGGATACCAAGAGTTTCCTGGGATAAGGAATATTCTGGACAAAAAAATTGCCGCTGATCTACATCTGCAGCATTTAGACAGCGCATTTCAAGAAAACCAATTAGGGCTGACTCCCCTCCTCCGGTTGATACTCCGCAATCGGGATGATCTGCGCGCGTCCTTTCCTGATGACAAGGCCTCCCTTTTGAACTTTTGGGTTTGGTGGCTCACCGAAGGGAAGCACGAGTTTAGTTCAATTTTCGAGGCGGTGAAAGGTAAGCAATACATTGAAATATTGACCAACTATTTTAGCGCATCGCCCGTATTTCAGTTTGAAATGCAACGCGTTTCTTATGCAGCCTTGCAAAAGATAGATTTCTCTGAAAATACTTCAGAAATTAGGTCATTCTTTGAGAAATTATATTTTTCAAGCCTGCGAAATCCTAAGGTCTTGAGTTCAGGTTTGCCACCAATACTATCTCTGATCTATAAAAGTAGGACAGATCTGGAAGTAGCATTTGATCTCAATACTACAAATGGTTTCGCCGATTTCTGGGACTGGTGGTTTGAAAATGGCCAAGGCGAATACTTTGAGAATGGCAATTGGATTGAGTTGGAGCAACTTTCTGCTTTGCTATCCAACCTTTCTTCCGACCCCGGCATTGAGGATGGCAACTGCGATGTGGTTCGGTTTAAGTCTCTTGTGCAGCTCAAGCAGATCACAGCGCGAAACGCGGACTCGATCCGGCAACTTCTAGGTAGCATTCACTTCAATTATTTAGGCTATGCCAAAGTCGACGGTGAACCAACACCTTTGATGGCCTTAATCTATCGCAACCGACCCGATCTTCGCGCTACGTTCGACCTCCAATCTCTCGAGGGTCGTACGGCCTTTTGGG
>NZ_AJVM01000070.1:0-106257 GCF_000281735.1 Rhizobium sp. AP16
CGGCGAGCCGATGAAGCCGGCGACGAAGCGGGTAGCGGGGCGCTTGAACACCTCGTCCGGTGTGCCGACCTGCTCGATATAGCCGTCGCGCATGATGACGATGCGATCGGCAAGCGTCATTGCTTCCACCTGATCATGGGTGACGTAGATCACCGTCGACTGCACCTTGGCATGCAGTTTCTTGATCTCGGTACGCATCTGCGTACGGAGCTTGGCGTCGAGATTCGACAGCGGCTCGTCGAAGAGAAAGACCTCCGGCTGGCGGACGATGGCGCGGCCCATGGCGACACGCTGGCGCTGGCCGCCGGAAAGCTGCGCCGGGCGGCGATCCATCAGCGCATCGAGGCCGAGGATGGCGGCCGCTTCATTGACGCGCTGATCGATCTCGGTCTGCGGCTGCTTGGCGATCTTCAGCGAGAACCCCATGTTCTCGCGCACGGTCATATGCGGATAGAGCGCATAGGACTGGAACACCATGGAAATATTGCGGTCGCGCGGCGGCAGGTCGTTGACGACGGTATCGCCGATCTCGATCGTGCCGTCGGAGATATTCTCGAGGCCGGCGATCATCCGCAGCGTCGTCGACTTGCCGCAGCCGGACGGTCCGACGAGAGCGATGAATTCCTTGTCCTTGATATCGAGATCGATCCCGTGGACGATTTCCAGGGCACCGTAGCGCTTGACGAGTTTTTTGAGCGAGACCTGAGCCATGGGATCAACCTTTGACCGCACCGAATGTCAGACCTGACACAAGATGCTTCTGAATGATGAATGTGAGTGCGAGCGCCGGAACGATCATCACCACGGCGAGCGCGCACATGCCGCGCCAGTCGATGGTGAATTCGGCCGTGTAGTCGAGCAAGCCGACCGGCAGCGTCTTGGAATTGACCGAGCGCGTCAGCTGCGAGGCCAGCGCATATTCGTTCCAGCAGGTGAGGAAGGCGAAGATGCCGGCGGACGCGATGCCGGGGCCGGCAAGCGGAAACTCCACCTGCCAGAAGGCCTGCCAGCGCGTGCAGCCGTCGATCTGCGCGGCCTCGGCCAGATCCTTCGGCACCTGCCGGAAGAAGCCATCGATCAGCCAGATGGTGAAGGGCACGTTCAGCGCGACATAGGTAAGGATCAGGCCGAAATGCGTGTCGATGATCCCGAGCCGCGCATAGACCATGAACAGCGGCAACGACAGGGCGACACCCGGCACGGAGCGCGTCAGCATCAGGCCGAGGAACACCGTCGATTTGCCGGTGAAGCGGAAGCGCGCGAAGGCATAGCCACCGGACATACCGATGACGAGCGCGATGGCGGTGGAGGTGATGGAGATCACCAGCGAATTGCGGAAATAATCCCAGACGGGAATGCCGCCCTGCCCCGCACCGCTGAACATGGCGCGATAGGCTTCCAGCGAAAGCTCGTGGGGGATCCAGACCGGCGGCTTCGCCATGATCTCGACCGTTGGGCGCAGCGAGCTCAGGATGATCCAGAAGCCCGGCAGGCAGATGATAAGCATCGCGATGAAAAGGCCGCTGAGATAGGCGACTTTTCCGATGCGGCGGCGCAGGCGTTGTTCGGCGTTGCGATCCATGATTACCACTCCGCTCCGATCTGGGTGCGGGCAAGCGCCAGCTTACGGAAGAAATACACTGTGAAGGCGATCGACAGGATGATCGAGACATAGGCCATGGCGTTGGCGAGACCCATTTGCGCGTCGGCATAGGCGGTGCGCCCGACCAGCGTCCAGATCAGCTCCGTGCGTCGCGCCGGGCCGCCATCGGTCATGATCTTGACGATGTCATAGGCGCGGGCGACGTCGAGCGAGCGGATCGTCATGGCGATGAAGGCGAACGGCATCAGGAACGGCCAGGTGACGTAGCGGAAGGTCTGCCAGCCCGTACAGCCATCGACTTTCGCCGCCTCCACAGGCTCCTGCGGCATGGCGAAGAGGCCAGCGAGGATGAGGATGGCGAAGACGGAGGTCGACGACCAGACTTCCGCAACGATGATCGAAAACAGCGCCAGATTGCCGTCGATCAGCCACGGAATGGCATCATTGGTGATACCTAGGGATTGCAGCGCATTGTTGATGATACCGACATTGTCGTTGAACATGAACTTGAACTGGAAGCCGACGAGCACCGGCGAAAACATCATCGGGAACATCATCAACGTGCGCAGGATACGCTTGCCATGGGTCGCCTTGTTGACCAGAAGCGCCAGGCCGAGGCCAAGCAGCATTTCCAGATTGAGCGCGATCGTCAGCAGCACGACGGTACGCACGAACGCCGCCAGGAACACCGGATCGGTCAGAATGCGGGTGTAATTGCGCAAGCCGATGAAGGTGAAGAGCGTCGATGGCCGTGTCAGGCGAAACGGCGTGAAGCTGGAATAGAAGGACAGAAGCAGCGGAAACAGAACCACCGCCACAAGCACGATGATCGCTGGAAGCAGCAGCAGGACCGGTGGGGATATTTTCTTGAACATGGTTGCACCTGTCGGCATTCCTCAGCAGCGTGGCCCGGACTGCGTGGAATGCGATTGCATGGGGCCGAGAGGCCGGAGGCACACCGGCCGGACAGACCGGCCCCTAAAGGCACTGGTCATAGGTATTTTCAAAGACGTCCCGCACCCGTTTCCGGGCGCGGGACCTGATTGCATCGATCAGAGCGAACCGGCATCCTTCAGGACGTCGGTGGCCTTCTGTGCGGCCGTGTCGAGCGCTTCCTTGGAAGTCTTGTCGCCGAGGATGGCGGCCTGAAGCTCAGGATAGACGACGTTGGAAATCTCGATCCATTGCGGCGTGCGCGGAACCGGGAAGGCGTATTTCATCGATTCCTGGAAAGTGCTCAGCACTTCCTTCTTGTAGGGATCGGAGGCAGCCTGCTGGATATCCCACTCCCAGACCGCCTTGCGGGTCGGCAGCGTGCCATTGGCGGCCTCGAGCTTCTGCGAATCGTCATTGGTTAGGAACCAGACGAGCGAGGCGGCGGCATCCTTGTTCTTGCAGGCTTCCGTGACCGAGAAGCCGTGATGGCCAGACCAGCCGGTATGCTTGCCGGAGGAACCGACGGGCTGCACGACGACGCCGACATTGCCGGCAACCTTCGAGGACTTCGGATCGTTGAAATAGGTCGCCCAGCCCGGCCAGTCGAGGTCGAGCGCGACGGTGCCGGACGCAAAGCCGGCGCCGAGATCATCCCAGAGATAGTTGGTCGTGCCGGCCGGAACCGCCTTCGCCTTGTACATGTTCACGAACCAGTCGAGCGCGCGCACGCCAGCTTCGGAATTGAAGGCCGGCTTGCCGTCCTTGTCGAGATATTCGCCGCCTTCCGCGACCAGCATTTCAAAGAAGCGGCCGTTGATCGCCTCTTCCTTGCCGGGGAACTGCGTGCCGAAGAAATTCGGCGGATTGGCGAAGAACACCGCCTGATCCGACACTTCCTTCCAGGTCTTCGGCGGAGCCAGGTCATAGCCGTACTTGGCCTTGAACGCGGTCTTCTTGGCCTCATCGTTGTAGAGGCTCTTCTGGTAGTAGAGCGCCGAGACGTCGAACTGCGCGCGCGGCAGCATGATCAGCCTCCCGTCGATGGTGGATGCCCCGATCGTCGAATCGACGAACTGGGCGATCTCTTCCTTCGGCAGCAGCTTGCCGAGATCGGTGTAAAGGTCGGGATATTGCGGCGCGAAGGACGAGTGGTTCGAGCCGACGCACCAGGAGATATCGCCCGACGCCATGTCCGACTTGATTTCCTTGTCGAGCTCGAAATGGTTCTTCTTGGAGAGGATGTTGACCTTGGCGCCGGTCTCCTTCTCCCACTCGGAAATGCGCGCATAAAGCGGCTCATATTGCTGGCCGCCGATCAGCTTGGCATCGATCGTCACGCCCGGAAACTTGCCGGGCAGGTCGGCGGCAAAAGCCGCGGAGCTCGCGAGCAATGCCATCACGCCGGCGGCAAAGCCGGCCTTCAAATTCCTCATTGTCATTCCTCCCTAAAGAACCGGACTCCCCGTCCGATCGCCCTTGCGACCCAAATATGGATCATTGATTTATAAGTAAACATCTTATTCATTGGCCGTCAAGCCAGGATCAGCGGTGCTTGCAAATGGCGCTCATTCACATATGAATGATGAATCATGTTTCATTGATGAGAGACCAGCCGTGACCATTGAAGACGACAGCGATCGATATCGCGCCCCGGCGCTGGACAAGGGCCTCGATATCCTGGAGCTGCTGGCGCGCATCGATGGCGGGCTGACGCAGGCGGAAATCGCCAAGGCTCTCGGCAAGAGCCCGAACGAATTCTACCGCATGCTCGACCGGCTGGTGCGGCGCGGCTATGTGCAGCGGCAGGATGGCGACCGCTTCTATCTGACGCTGAAGCTCTTCGGCCTGGCACATTACCACGCACCCGTGCGCCGGCTCGTTTCCTTCGCCACGCCGCTGATGCGTGAATTCTCCAACCGCGCCGAGCAGGCCTGCCATCTGGCGATCTTCGATCGTGGCTCGGTCGTGGTCATCGCCCAGCAGGATTCGCCGACCTATTGGGGCATCTCGATCCGGGTGGGCGCGCAGATCAACCTCTTCAACACCGGCTCAGGCCATATCCTCCTCGCCTTTCGCGACGAGAAGCAGCGCCAGATGATGATCAACGAGCAGCGCCGCCAACAAGACCAGGAGGACGACCGACCGCCGGCCGATCTCGACGAAAGACTACGGGCGATCCGCGACAAGGGTTTTGAGACCATGGACAGCCTGCAGACCAACGGCGTACGCAATATCTCCGCGCCGATCCTGGCCATGGACGGCAATGCGCTGGCGGCACTCACCTGCCCCTATATCCAGCCGGTCAATCCCAACGCGCCGACCTATGATCAGGTCATCGACCATGTGCGGGACGCGGCGAAGCAGATCTCCGAAACCGTGGTTGGGACGGTGGATAGCGCCGAGCTATAATTTCTATTTGAATAAACTATTCTTCTGTGAGTATATGTTGATCAGCATGATGGGAGGATCGCCATGCTTTTCGATAGCCACCTGCACATCGTCGATCGCGAGAAACTTGCATATCCCTGGCTGGAAGGGGCCGGCGCGCTCAACCGCGACAGCCTCTACGAGGACTATGCCCGCGAGGCGCATCGCTGCGGGATTACCGACACACTGCATATGGAAGTCGATGTCGCCGAGAGCGATATCGAGCCGGAAACGGACTATGTCAAAGGCTTGAGCAGAAAGCCCGGCAGCCTGATCCGCGGCGCCATCGCCGCCTGCCGTCCAGAAGATGCCGGCTTTCCCGCCTATCTGGAACGGGTGCTTGCCGACCCCTTCGTCAAGGGGTTTCGTCGCGTGCTGCATGTCGTGCCGGATGATGTCTCCGAAGGCGCCCTCTTCCGCGAAAACCTGAAGCGGATTGCCGGCACCCGCCTTACCTTCGATCTCTGCGTGCTGCCGCATCAGATTTCCAAGGCAATCGCGCTCGTCGATCTCAATCCCGATGTCCAGTTCATTCTCGACCATTGCGGCGTACCCGCCATCAAGAAGCAGCTCGGCCAGGTCTGGTCCTCGGGAATAACCGAGATTGCCAGGCGTCCGAATGTCGTTGTCAAGATTTCCGGTATCGTCGCCTATGCCGATCCCGATAGCTGGACCGTCGACAGGCTACAGCCCTTCGTCGAGCATTCGATCGCAAGCTTCGGCTGGGATCGCGTCATCTGGGGCAGCGACTGGCCGGTCTGCACGCTGGGCGGCGGTCTCTCCACCTGGGTCGCCGCCACGCATGCGCTGATGCAAGAAACAAGCGCCGACGAACGCGCCCGGCTCTATCAGCTGAACGCCAAGCGCCTCTGGTCCCTCTGAGCGCCCGACATCATCATTGAAAGCCCACGCCATGATTGCCACCGTCGGCATTTCCAGCACTCATCCGAAGACCATGCCGGCCGACCACGGCGATATCCCGGTCTGGAACTCGGAAAACTGGTTCTACGAAGACTTCGAGATCGGCCACAAGATCCGATCGCTGCGGCGCACGATCTCCGAGGGTGAATCCCAGCAGTTCAACGCGCTGGTGCTCGACATGCATCCCTATGTCAGCGATCAGATCTTTGCGGAGACCGAGGGCCTGTTCGGCAAGCGGCTGGTGGCCGGCGCCTTCGTCTTTTCC
Organism: Rhizobium sp. AP16; assembly: GCF_000281735.1. NCBI lineage: Bacteria > Pseudomonadati > Pseudomonadota > Alphaproteobacteria > Hyphomicrobiales > Rhizobiaceae > Rhizobium > Rhizobium sp. AP16. The sequence goes on from NZ_AJVM01000070.1 coordinate 6,153, forward strand.
GCCGGGCTCGGGCTGGTCGCCACCAATTGCATCAACGCCTTTTCCTATGGCTACGACAGGCTGCGTTTCATCAAGCCGACCTTCATCGGCGACACGATCTACACCATCCGCACCAACCTCGATAAGCAGCCAAAATATAAAGACCTAGGGCTGATCCGCTCGTCTTACGAAGTCTTCAAGGGCGAAGGCGAGCTGGTGCTTTATTGCGAGCATATCCAGACCGTGCGCTACAAGGACGGCCGCCCCGCCGACGCTCCGGAGCTGAAGGGCTGAGATGACCGAGGAAAACAATGAGGGCCTGCTTGCCGGCATAGTGGTGCTCGATATGAGCCAGTTCCTGGCCGGCCCGATGGCAGCACTACGGCTCGGCGATCTCGGCGCGCGGGTGATCAAGATCGAGCGGCCCGATGGCGGCGATCTCTGTCGCAGGCTCTATCTCAGCGACACCGAGATCGGCGGCGACTCGACACTGTTCCACGCCATCAATCGCGGCAAGGAAAGCTTCGCCATCAACATGAAGGACGAAGGCGATCTGCGAGACCTCAGGGCGCTGATCGAGAAAGCCGATGTCATCATCCAGAATTTTCGTCCCGGGGTCATCGAGCGCCTTGGCCTCGACTATGCCTCGGTCGCAGCGATCAATCCACGCATCGTCTATGGCAGCATCACCGGATACGGCCCGGACAATGAATGGCGGCATTTTCCGGGACAGGATCTGCTCGCCCAGGCCCGCTCCGGCGCCATGTGGCTGAACGGCGGGGCCGATGACGGTCCGGTGCCCTTCGGCCTTGCGGTCGCCGACATGCTGGCCGGCAATCTCATCGTCCAGGGCATTCTTGCCGGCCTCGTCAGGCGCGGCATCGCCGGCCGTGGCGTCCATGTCGAAACCAGCCTGCTCGAAGCGATGATCGACTTCCAATTCGAGGTGCTGACCACACATCTCAACGATGGCGGCCGCCTGCCGCAAAAATCCTCGGTGCGCAATGCCCACGCCTATCTCTCGGCCCCCTACGGCGTCTATCACTGCGCCGACGGCTGGCTGGCGCTCGCCATGACGCCGCTGCCGAAGCTGGCACCGCTGCTCGACCTGCCCGCACTTGCCGATTACACGCCGGACGAAGCCTTTTCCCTGCGCGACGAGATCAAGAGCCTGATCGCCAGCCGCCTGCATCAGAAGACGGTGGCGGAATGGCTCGCCATCCTCGAGCCCGCCGATATCTGGGCGACAGAAGTGCTGGATTGGCCGCAGCTGCTCGAAACCGCCGCCTTCCGCCAGCTCGACATGCTGCAAACCGTGACCCGCGGCGACGGCATTTCCGTCCGCACGACGGCAAGCCCGATCCGCGTCAATGGCCAGCGCCATAAAAACGATCTCGCCGCCCCGACGATCGGCAGCGGCTCGGAGAATATCCGGGCAGAATTCGCAATCAGTGCCGATTAGACGCAGCCAAAGAAAAAGCGCAGCCACCCTTCGGTAGCCGCGCCTTGTTCATCTCAGTCCAACTGCTTAAGCAGCAGCGAGCTGCAGTTCCTTGCTGACCATGGCGCGAAGCGTGCCGAGATCCTTGGCGAATGCACGGATGCCTTCGGCGAGCTTTTCGGTCGCCATCGCATCTTCGTTCATCTGCCAGCGGTAGGTTTTTTCATCGACGATGATCTTGGCGACGGAGGTCTTGTTTTCCGGCGAGAGCTTGCGCTCCAGCTTGCCTTCGTCCTTGGCGAGCTCGTCGAGCAGGTTCGGGCTGATCGTCAGGCGATCGCAACCAGCCAGAGCTTCGACTTCGGCGGCGCTGCGGAAGGAGGCGCCCATGACGATCGTCTTGACGTCGTTGGCCTTGTAGTAGTTGTAGATTTCGCGGACGGACAGGACGCCCGGATCTTCTTCCGGGGTGTAGTCCTTGCCGGTCGACTTCTTGTACCAGTCAAGGATACGGCCGACGAAGGGCGAGATCAGGAAGACCTTGGCGTCAGCGCAAGCGACGGCCTGGGCCTTGCTGAAGAGCAGCGTCAGGTTGCAGTCGATGCCTTCCTTCTGCAGCACTTCGGCGGCGCGGATGCCTTCCCAGGTGGAAGCGAGCTTGATCAGGATACGGTCGCGCTCGATGCCACGCTCTTTGTAGGCGGCGATGATGGCGCGGGCCTTGGCGAGCGATGCCTCAGTATCGAAGGACAGGTCAGCATCGACTTCCGTCGAAACACGGCCGGGAACGAGGCCGGACAGCGCAGCACCGACGGAGATCGCCAGGCGGTCGGCAACGGCGGCGGCTACAGCATCCGGCGTACCGCCCTGCTTCTTGCCCCAGGCGACGGCTTCCTTGATCGCGTCGGCGAACATCGGCGTGCCGAGCGCCTTCAAGACGATGGTCGGGTTGGTCGTGCAATCGACCGGCTTCAGACGGGCAACCGCCTCGATGTCACCGGTATCGGCCACGACCGTCGTCATGGCGCGAAGTTGGTCAAGCTTGGATGTCATGATACCTATCCTTGTTGAAATAAGCCCATTGGGTTGGGAAATGTTGACCGGCGATTCCGTCCGGTTCGATGGACGACACGAAGACTGCGAGCGGATCGCGCCGCACTGTCTCCCATGCCTCGGTAACGGCAAAAACAGTGCGATGGTTCCATTTCCGGCAAACGGTCAGAGCCGCGAAGAAACAACTTTCCGGGGACTGGCTTTTCGCCGGGTGAGAGCGCCCTATATGGCTCCCTGCCCAGCCAAGCATGTCCACGGCGCAGCACTCGCACATTGCCCTCCTCGACTGGACAAAGACCGTATTCCTCAGGGCGACTATCATCAATCTCGCCGGGAAAAGTCAAGCGACATTTGTGCATTTCAATTGACATAAGTTTCAACCCATAGAATATCTCTAAGCGAAGAGCCGATCTCGCCGCCCCTGCCCTGCGCCGCCGCGGCAACCTTGGTTGCTTGCGATCACTATAGCAGAATGGGCGGGGCGAAAATCTTGCTGGAGGACCTGTGGCCAAACTCAGACGCGGGACACATACTGCCTATTCCGAGACGGCCTCTCTGCGGCTGCGCGCCGCCTGGCTCTATTACAATCAGGGCCTGACGCAGAAGGATGTCGCCGAACAGCTCGGCATCAGCCGCACCACGGTCATCCGCCTGCTGGACGAGGCGATGCGCCGCAGCGAGGTGCAGATCTGGATCAATGAGGGCATCGACGACTGCGTCGAACTGGCGATCAAGCTAGAGCGCATTTACGGACTGGACGAGGCGATCGTCGTCCCGGCACCGGCCGGCGGCGACGTCAATGCCCAGGCGAAAAGCGTCGGCCTGGCGCTCGGTCAGTTTCTGACGGAAGCGATCCCCGACAATTACACGATCGGCGTCGGCTGGGGCCGGACGATGACGGCTTCGCTTGCGAGCTTTCGCCCGCCCCGTCGCGACAATTGTAAGGTGGTCTCGCTGCTCGGCGGCATCGTCGCCGTCCACCAGACCAACCCGATCGACTATACCTGGCGCCTGGCAAGCCAGCTCGGCGCGGAATGCTATATGTTCCTGGCGCCGCTTCTGGTCGATTCCATCGAGACCAAGCGCAATCTGATCGAAAAATGCGGGCTGGAAGCGATCTACCGGCTAGCCGAAAATCTCGACCTCGCCATCGTCAGCTGCGGCGATATCGGCCCGAAATCGACTTCGCTATCCGAAGGCTTCATCTCGAAACGGGAGCTGGATCAGCTGATCGAAGCCGGCTGCGTCTGCGACACCATGTTCAATTTTCTCGATGCCGAGGGCAATTCCGTCGACCACCCGATCAACAAGCGCGTGATGTCCGTCGATCTCGATACGCTGAAGAAGGCCAAGCACATCGTCATCTCCTCCGGCGGCGCGCACCGCGCCATGGCGATCAGCGCCACCATCAAGCGCATCGGCTGCAATACGCTGATCACGGATGAAAGCGCCGCCAAGGCATTGTTACAGATGGCAGTGGCCAAGGCGGCGTGAGGGCTGCTCCGAATTTGCGGGGACCACATAATCCCCTCACATAGAAATGGCGCTCTGACACTCAAACCGGAATGGATTGCTTGCCGCCCTGCTGCCGCCGCGCCGGCTCACCCTGGTGAAGATAGACGGCAAAGGTGTCCCAAGGCGGCGTGACGGAAAGTTGCCAGAGTATCCGGCCGACCTCGCCCCGATGATAGCCTCCATGCAGGGCAACATGGGTCAGCATTTCCTCTCTGGTCATATAGCCCTTGTCACCATCGGTGAAGGTAAACGGGATGGCCTCCGCCAGCTTCTCGGGCGAGACGCCGCGAAGGTAATCGAGATACCATTGATCGGAAGAGGTTACGGCAACGCGCAGTTCGTCCAGGGCTGGCGTCTCGTCCGTGTTGTCCGAAGCATAGCCATGTTGCGCGCCAGTCAGATGCGCGGCGAAGATTCGAGCAACGACATAGGAATGATTGATCAGCCGCACGGCGGTGTGCAGCTCGACCTTATGCTGCTCCTGGTCCAAAGTCCCCAATTTGCCGAACAGGTCACTATTGGCCCAAGCGTGATAGCCATAAAGTTTTTGCAGCAATATGCTCATGAAGTCGGCCCTTCCAAGTTTTCGGAATGTGAGTAAATTACTCACATTCTGTACAAGGAGGGTCCTTTGTCTACTCGCATTGCAAAGCAGCAGCCGGTGATACGCAAGAGGCCGCGACAGGCCCGTTCCCGTGCCACGGTCGAAACGATCCTTCAAGCTGGTGCTCGCGTTTTGAGCGATGAAGGATGGGCCGGATTCACGACCAACAGGATCGCAGATTTAGCCGGTGTGAGCATCGGTTCGCTGTACCAGTATTTTCCTGACAAGCTTTCTCTGGTCGATGCCATCCGCCGGCGGCATCTCGACGACTGTATTGCCGTCATGCGGACATCCAAAGCAGAAGGATTGTCACCGGTGCAGTTCGTGTCGAACCTGGTTCGCGCCATGATCGCCGCCCATAGCACCTATCCCGGCCTTCATAGGGCATTGCTTGATGAAGCCCCAAGCTCTGACGACTATCGCAACCCCAACAGTGAATTTGAGATCGAATATCTCGGCTACTATACAGACGCTGTAGCGACTTGCCGGAACCGCCGGCCTGGCAGGACTGATCAGACCGCTGCGCTGATCATTTCCGATGCAATTGACGGGGTGATACACAATGCCGCGCGCCGTGGCATGTTGGGGGACCCCATAGTGCAGAGCGAACTTATCAGGCTGGTCAGCCCATATCTGGAAGACGCTGGCGACAGTGCTACAGTTCAAGCCGAATAAATGGTTCGATTTCGCAAAACTCCTGCGTAAAGTCAGAATTCAGAAGCGCGGCAAACTCAAGCCTGCCCCGCCTCCCACCCCAGCATCGCCCGCTTGCGCGTCAGGCCCCAGTGATAGCCGGTGAGATCGCCGTTCTTGCCGAGCGCCCGATGGCAGGGGACGACGAAGGAGAGAGGGTTGCGGCCGACAGCGGCGCCGACAGCGCGCATGGCCGTGGGCTGGCCGATATCCCTGGCGATATCGGAATAGGTAACAGCCCGACCCATCGGGATCTTCAACAGGCTTTCCCAGACCCGCACCTGGAAATCCGTGCCGATCAGTACGACGCGCAACGGCTGGTCGCTCGTCCATTTCGATGGCTCGAAAATCCGCGCCGCATAGGGCATGGTCGCCTGCAGGTCCTCGACATATTGCGCATTCGGCCAGCGGCAGGTCATATCCTCCAGGCAGGCCTTCTCGTCGCCGGTGTCGCTGAAGGCAAGGCCGGCAAGACCACGGTCGGTGACCATGATCAGGGCAAGCCCGAACGGCGAGATGTGGAACCCGTAGCGGATGGTCAACCCGCCACCCTTCGCCTTCCATTCGCCGGGCGACATCGCCTCATGCGTGACGAAGAGATCGTGCAGCCGGCTCGGACCGGAAAGCCCCACCTCGAACGAGGTTTCGAGCAACGGCAAATCTTCCTGGCGCAGCAGTCGCTTGGCATGATCCAGCGTCACGGCTTGCAGGAAGGCCTTCGGCGACAGGCCGGCCCAGCGGGTAAAGGTCTTCTGCAGCTGGGTCGGCGATTGCCCGAGCCTGTCGGCGATCGCTTCCAGCGACGGCTGGTCGCGATAGTCCTCGGTGATGAGTTCGATCACCCTGCGGACGGTATCGTAATCCGGGCCTTCCGGCGTGATGTCTTTCTTCAACTGTGCAATGGCATTCATGAACTTTCTCCTTGGAAAGGAGAACACCACGAAGAGAAGGTCAAAACCACCCGTTTCTTGCGCAAAGGCCTGATCCCCAAAAATGTGAAGCGGTCTTCGGACAAGACCACGCCACCAAGCGCACTATATGCGTTGCGTGACGGTCGCCAAAGCGCGCTTGAAAGCCTTCGCAAAGCTCTCGCGGTCTTCGGGATTGAGGAAGGAGCCGACATCGGTGTCGTGGCTTCTGTCACGCACATGCATCGACACCACACCGATCTCGCTGTGGCGACGGACGAGGAAGCGCGTCCAGAACGGATTGAACCGATGCTCGACCATGCGGCCCGACGGCGAGAATTTGCGGATGGAGACATCGGTGCGCGACACCGTCACCTCTTCCCGCACCCGGCCCGAACGGTAGTTCAGCCAGAAGGCGCCGTAGAGCAGGAAGAAGTCCGCGCCGAAGAAGATGCCGATCGGCCATGCGCCGCGAATGACGAACAGGATGCCATAGACCAGGCAGAACGTGCCCATCAGCGCCAGCATCACCCTGAACCCCTTGCGTCCGAGGGAGCGATGAGGAAACAATTCGGCGGCAAAAACCGGCCTGTTGTTGTCGGCGCCGGGATCGGCGTTGCGTTCCATCATGGGTCTTGAGTATAGGTCGTTCATGGCAAACCCCAAGATCAAATCCAGCGCCCAAAACATGAAAAAGTCAAATGCGACCGCAAGCCGCAAGCCGGTTTTCAAGTGTCCCTACTCCAAGGCGGAGCTGGAGGAGATCTTCCGCCGCTTCTCCATCCAGAGGCCCGAGCCGAAGGGGGAGTTGGAGCACGTCAACCCCTTTACCCTCGTGGTTGCCGTGGCTCTGTCTGCGCAGGCGACCGACGTCGGCGTTAACAAGGCGACCCGTGCCCTCTTCGCCGTCGCCGATACGCCGCAGAAGATGCTCGATCTCGGCGAAGACCGCATCCGTGACTACATCAAGACCATCGGCCTTTACCGCAACAAGGCGAAGAATGTCGTGGCGCTGTCGGAGAAGCTGCTTCGGGATTTCGATGGCGAAGTGCCGCAGACGCGCGAAGAGCTGATGACCCTGCCGGGCGTCGGCCGCAAGACCGCCAATGTGGTGATGTCGATGGCCTTCGGCCATGCGACACTTGCCGTCGACACGCATGTTTTCCGGATCGCCAACCGCCTGCTGCTAGCTCCCGGCAAGACGCCGGACGAAGTCGAGCAGCGGCTGTTGAAGGTGATCCCGGATCAATATCTCTACCACGCGCATCACTGGCTGATCCTGCACGGGCGCTATGTCTGCAAGGCGCGCAAGCCGGAATGCGAGCGCTGCGTCATTGCCGATCTCTGTCGCTCGCCGGAAAAGATTTGCGATGTGCCGGCACCGCTGGTCGAGCTACCGCAGCAGATGGTCGCCGCCGAGACCGCCGATTAAAGAAGCGATCGCCTGCTCGTAATCCCGACGGTTTCCGCCCGCCTCGATCGCCAGCGCCGCACGATCGAAAGCCGCCGACAACAATGTTGTCAGCGGGGACAGCAACACATCCGGCCCATCCGTTTCCGCCAGGAATTCGGCCAGACCTTCCCGCAAGCTCGCTTCCGCATGCTCGCCATCGACGGCCTGGACCTCGAGCACGGCCGGTCCATCCAGCAAAAGAAGTCGGGTGCGACCCGCAACCACCATGGCGTCGAAATAGGCGAAAGCGCCAGCGAGCAGCCGGTCATAGGCCGAACCGGCACCCAGGGATCTCTCTTCGATCGCCGTGGCGACAGCGTCCGCTTCCTGCTCGACCACCGCCCGGAACAAGGCCTTCTTGTCCTCGAAATGATGATAGAGCGCGCCCCGCGTCACCCCCGCCGTCTCGACGATGTCGGGCGTTGCCGTCTCGGCATAGCCGTTCTCCACGAAGAGGATGCGCGCGGCATCGATCAGGGCCTGTCTAGTGGCTTCGGTTCGTTCTCGATTGCTACGGCGCATATCACCTCTTTACATGCATACAGTATGCATGTTAATTAAACACATACAGATTGTATGTGAAAGCCGAATGGAGGAAAAGATGAAATCGACGAGCTATTATCCTGTCATCATGACCGACGACGTTGCCGATACCGCAGCGTTCTATTGCACCCATTTTCGCTTCGCCGCCCTCTTCACCAGCGACTGGTATGTTCATCTGCAATCGACCGAGGATGAGAAGGTAACGCTGGCGATCCTCGACGGTAGTCACGAGACGATCCCCATCGCTGGCCGCGGCAAGGTCTCGGGTCTGATCCTCAATTTCGAGGTCGAAGATCCTGACGCAGTGCACGACGCCTGCCGCATCGCGGGTCTTCCGATCCTCAAATCCCTTTGCGACGAGGATTTCGGTCAGCGGCATTTCATCACCGCGGACCCGAACGGCGTATTGATCGATGTCATCAAACCCATCCCGCCGAGCGCCGACTATGCCGCAATGTACGACGACGCAGCTCTGCCCGCCTGAAGGATGATCAAAGCTTAAGGACGCAGAGCCGCTTCCTTCCGCGAAATCAGCTTGTGCAGATGCACCATCATCCCCGCGGCAAACAGCGGTGTCAGAAGATTGACAATCGGAATGGCAAGGAAGGCGGCGATCACCAGCCCAGCAAGGAAGACGGTAAATGCACGCTTGATGCGGAACTGCCGCGCCTCTTCCGGCGTGCGAAAGCGCATGGCGGCGAATTCGAAGAATTCACGGCCGAGCAGATAACCGTTGACCAGGAAGAATGCGACAAGATTGACGCCGGGAATGAAGAGCAGAAAGAGCGCGATGAGGTTGCCGACGATCACGACGCCGAGGAATTTCAGCGAACTTTTCATTGCCGCCCCGAAGGGCAGAGCCTTTCCGGGCGGATCGGCCGGATAGTCCCGCTTCTCCACGACATCAGCGACATCGTCGAGAAACAAGCCTGCGATCAATGCCGTCACCGGCGCGATCAGCAGCGCCAATGCCAGCGCCAGACCGAGGCCAGCCAGAAGTCCGAGAAGCAAGGTGAGCCAGCTCGTCCAATCCGGCGCTGATGGCAGGAAGCTCTGCAGCCAGGGCAACACAAGGGCCACGAAGGTGCTGTTCAGCCCAAACCAAAGAACGGCGAGCGCCAGCAACGTCAGGCCGAGCACCTTCCAGAAAACCTTGCGCGTCTCGGCGGCAAAGAGATTGGCGAGGGAAAGACGCGCGGCATCAATGATCATTCTTTCGACATCTCCTGGGTAGTCATCCGAGAGGTAGGTACCGATTGCAAATATATCAATATCTTCCCGCCATACGGGCGCGGATTGCGGGAAATTGAATTATTGTAATAAAGTATCTACTAATATATTGTGGACGTCATACTAAAAACAACAACCTAGGCATGATCGATGACTTCGGTAACCTGCACGCTACCCGATTGCCCCCACAATCGGTGCGATAGCAGATCGGATGAACCGTTAGCGAGGCGCAACATTTGGAAGACCTTGGTCACAAGCTTAGACAATATATGAAGAGCGGTACTCCCGCAGAGCGCCGAATAGCCAAGTATTTTTCCGAACACTTGAACGAGTTACCTTTCGAAACCGCCTCTTCCGTGGCCGACAGGCTCGAGTTGAGCCCGATGACCGTCGGGCGCTTCCTGCGGTCGCTCGGCTACCAGGGCCTGGACGGGATCAAGGTCCATCTGAAGGAAAACGTAGCTCCGGTAACACTACAGTTGTCGAGCCTTCTGGAGCAGCTGCAGAAGGATGCCCTTGAGGGCCGCCCGATCGCCGGCCAGATCGTCGAACAGGTCGAGATGCTACAGCACCTCTACAATCTCACCGGCCAGCCGCAATGGCATGAGGCCGTGGCGGCGAGCCTGTCCTCCAGCGAGGTTTTCGTCGCCACCCATCTTAGCCTTGCGGGCCTTGGCCGCCATTTTTGCGATCGTCTCGAATTCGCTCGTGATCATGTGCAATTCCTCGACGGCGCGAACGGCAGTTATATCGAGCTGCTCGGCCGCCCGGCGAACGATGCGCTGGTGGTGATCATCGACTCGCCCCGTTTCATGACATCGCGATTGCTTGCACGTTCCGCGCGCCGCGCCGGTTACAAGGTGCTGCTGATCACCGGCCAATACACCGAATGGGCACATGAATTCGCCAACAACACCTTGTCATTGCCACCCCTGCGCATCAGCGGCCGCGACAATCTGTCGGCAATGACGGCGCTGCTGGAATGCCTGGCTTCCGCCGTCATTCAGGCGGCGGGCGAGGAAGCGGGAAAGCGCATGCGAAAGATCGAAGAGCTGGAAGGCATCTTCACCTACACGCCGCTTCGATAAGGATCCGAAGCGACGATCAACCGCCGGCCTATTCCATCGCGTCCAGTTCGGCGCGGTGACGGTACATGGCAAGAAAACGCCGGTAGTCGCGATCATAGAGCGCTTTCCTCTGCCGGTTCGGCAGGCGTTCGTGACCGCCGGGATACATGGCGGCACCAGCCGTCGCGAGGCTCTCGTAAAGCCCGCAGGAGACAGCGGCGGCCATCGCCGTCCCTAAAAGCACGGCCTCATTCATCTTCGGCACCACCACCTTGCAGCCGGTGACATCGGAATAAAGCTCCATGAGCACGGCATTCTTCACATGGCCGCCGGCGACATGCAGCGTGTCGGGCACGTAGCCATAATCATGCATCCTCTCGAGGATATGGCGGATGCCGAGCGCGATGCCGACGCTCGTGCGCCAGTAGAGGCGGCAGAGGCCATCGAAGGAGGTGTCGAGCGTCAGGCCGCTGATAACGCCGACCGCATGCGGATCGGCAAGCGGCGATCGGTTGCCATGAAAATCCGGCAGCACATGAAGACGCTCGGCAAACGCGTCGCCCTCGGCAGCGCGCAGCTCCGCAATGCGCCGGACGATGCGATCATGCAGCGCCGCCGTCGGTTCGCCACCAGCCGCATGCATGTTGACGATATGATCGAGCAGCGCGCCGGTCGCCGACTGCCCGGCCTCGGCCAGCCATGTGTCGGCAAATACGACTTCGTAATAGGGCCCCCATAGCCCGGTGCTACGCTTGCGTTCGCGCGAGAAGGCGACGATGCAGCTCGACGTGCCGGCGATCAGCGCTAGTTGACGCTCCAGCGCACCGCGGTCCCCGGCATGGCCGCCGAGTGCACCGAGCGCACCGGCATAGGCGTCGACCATTCCCGCACCGACATGGCATTCGCGGTCGAGCCCCAGGGCTTCAGCCGCTTCCGCCGTCAGCAGCCCGACACTTTGCCCGACGGGCGCGGTCTCTTCCGGCAGGTTGCCGCGTTCCCGCAGATCGCCAAGGCCGATCACATCGAGGAAATCCGTCTGCCAGCCCGGCCTGCGATGGGCTAGATAATTCCATTTCGCCGTCAGCGTACAGCGCGAACGTGCCAGCGAACCGGTCGCCTTCCAGGTCATGAAATCGGCGAGATCGAAGAAGTAACCGGACCTGGCCCAGCTCCGCGGCAGGTTTTTCTTCAGCCACATCAGCTTGGGCATCTCCATCTCCGGCGACATGAAGTGGCCGGAATGCTCCAGAACCTGATGCCCGGTCGCCGTGCAGAAATCCGCCTCGGCAAGCGCCCGGTGATCGAGCCAGACGATGGTATCGAACCGGTCCTCGCCACCGGTCGACACCGTAAGCGGCATGCCCTCTATGTCGCGCACGACCAGGGAACAAGTGGCATCGAAGCCGATCGCACCGATGACGGAGGAGCTGACACCAGAGGCTGCAACAGCGTTGCGCACGGCTGTACAAACCGCAGCCCAGATATTTTCGGAACTGTGCTCGGCGTGGTTCTCACGCGGGCGGTTCATGAGGATCGGATGTTCGCCCTTTGCGAGCAGGGCACCGCTCGACGTGAACACGCCAGCGCGCGCGCTGCCAGTGCCGATGTCGACCGCAACCACATGATCACGCATCAAGAAGGAGCCCCGTCCGCTTATGTCTTGTTACGGACAAGGTGTATCAAATCCGGCATCGCGTCAAACACGACTTCGGGCGAAAGCCGTTCCAATTCCGCCCGGTAACTCGGCGAATGGGCATGCGATCCACCGGTAAAGGCAAAAACCGTCATGCCCGCCGCCCGCGCCGCCATGATCCCCGCTGGGCTGTCCTCGATGACGATGCAGTCCTTCGGCTCGACCCCCATTTGCTTTGCGGCATAGAGGAAGAGATCGGGCGCCGGCTTGCCGCGCTTGACCATGCTGGCGCTGAAAATATTCGGCTCCAGCCGCTCGAGCAGGCCAGTGACGCCAAGTGAAAGCCGGATGCGTTCCAGTTGGCTGGAGGAGGCGACGCAGCGCGGCACGGCAAGCACGTCCAGCGTCTCGGCAATACCCTCGATCGGCCTCAGCTCATGGCGGAAGCGCTCATAAAGATCGTTACGGATGCGATCGAGAAAGGCCTGGTCGATAAAGACGTCGAACTCGGTCTCCAGCGTGTCGACAAGCGTGGCGAGGCTCTTGCCGAGGAAACGGCTGTAGACATCCTCCTCGCTCATATCCACGCCGACATCGCGCATGGCGTCGATGAGCACGCTGACGGACAGCGGCTCGCTGTCGACAAGTACGCCGTCGCAATCGAAGATTACGAGTCCTTTATCCGCATTCGTCATCGCAGATCCAACCCGAACCCTGTTTCCGCCGCATCTCTTTCGAGCATCGGCCTGGCCATAAAAATTCGGCCGGGACTTGGGCGCCCCGGCCGACAAACGATTAATCCGCGAGTTTGTTGTCGAGGTATAGCTGCAGGGTGGCGCGGGTGCCCTTTTCCCACAGCGTTTTTAGCGCATGCGCAAAGCGCTTGCGGAAAAGATCCGATTTGGCGACGTCGCCGAAAATATCGTCGAAGACGAGGAAGGCGCCGGGATCATCCTTGGCCTTCAGCGCCGCCGCATGCAGACGGTCGGCGCTGGCGTCGTTGAAGACGATATCCTGGCCGCTATCGGTCTTGCCGGCGAAGTAGCGGCACCAGAGCGCCGAGACCAAAGCGAGACCGACGACATCTTCTTTGCGGGCGAGACGATCGGCGGTCGACGGCAGGATGAACTTCGGCTGGCGGTTCGAGCCGTCCTGCGCCAGGCGCGGAATGGTGTCGGCGATCTTCGGATTGGAGAAGCGGTGCTCGATCAGCTTGAAATAATCGGCTAGAACCGTGTTCGGTACCGGTGGAATGACCGGAATGATCTCGTCATTCTCAAGCTTGGCGAGATAGGCGCGGATCAACGGCTCCTCCATGGCCTCATGCACGAAATGCACGTCCATCAACGCCGCCGGATAGGCGATGGCCGCATGGCCGCCATTGAGGATACGGATCTTCATGTGCTCATAGGGCGTCACATCCGGAACGAAGGTGACGCCGACCTTTTCCAGCGCCGGCCGGCCGGCCGGAAAATTGTCTTCCAGCACCCACTGCTTGAACTCTTCGCAATAAACCGGCCAGTTGTCCTCGATATCAAAGACGCTTTTCAGGAGATCGATTTCGCGTGCGCCGGTGGCCGGCGTGATACGGTCGACCATGCCGTTCGGGAAGGCGACATTGGCGGCGATCCAGTCGGCGAAGGCCGGATCCGAAAGCTTTGCCGTACCGACGACAGCGGCTTTGGTGACACCGCCATTGTGGGGAATGTTATCGCAGGACATGACGGTGAACGGCTGCAGGCCGGCGGCACGACGAGCCTTGAGGCCGGCGACAACAAGGCCGAACACCGTCTTCGGCGCATCCGGGTTCTGGCCGTCGGCAACGATGGCGGGGTGAGTCGGATTGAACTTGCCGGAAGCGTCGATGAAGTAGCCGCCCTCGGTGATCGTCATCGAGACGATGCGGATCGAGGGATCCGCAAGCTTGGCGATGATCGCCTTGGCGTCGCCAACCGGCAGGATGTCGACCATCGGCGCGGTGACGCGGGCAGCCGTCTTGTTGTTGTCCTGCTCGACCACCGTCGTCAGGAAATTCTGGGCGGCGAGCTTTTCGCGCATGGCGGCGTCCGAGGGCAGCACGCCGGCGCCGATGATCGCCCAGTCGTGGTCCTGGCCGATATTGAAAAGGTCGTCGAGGTATATCGCCTGATGGGCGCGATGGAAGTTGCCGACGCCGAAATGAACGATACCCGCCGATAGCGACTTCGGATCATAGGCCGGAATGGCAGCGGTTGCGGCCGCGTCCTGAAGCGTTGCGAGCGATAATTTGCACGTCATGTCTCAAGTCCTTCTGAAAGGTCTTTTTGCTCCGGATGGCTTGGGAGAGCCGCTCCGGTTGGGATGTTCCCGGCCCGCCTGCATCGACAGATGCGGGCCGAGTGAAATGGCATTCGCCCAACTTAGATCGCCAGTCCGTTTCCGTCGAAGCGGTGGATTCGGCTTTTGTCAGGCGTGAGATAGACGGTATCTCCGGCACGAGCCGGGAAGTCTCCGGTTCCGCGCGCGGTGACGGCGCCGATGCCGTCGGCCTCTATGTGGAGGAAGGTGTCGGAGCCGAGATGCTCGGCATGGTTCACCCTGCCCTTCCAGTCCCCGCTTTCCGTCGACAGCAGCACATGTTCCGGACGAACGCCGATCGTGTCGGCGCCGAGCGCTTGCGCATAGGCACCCTTGACGAAGTTCATCTTCGGCGAGCCGATAAAGCCGGCGACAAAGAGATTGCGCGGGCTCTTGTAGAGCTCCAGCGGCGAGCCGACCTGCTCGATGTTGCCGCGGTTCAGCACGACGATCTTGTCGGCCATGGTCATCGCCTCGACCTGGTCATGCGTCACATAGACCATCGTCGTCTTCAGCTGATGGTGCAGATCGCTGATCTCGAGACGCATGTTGACGCGCAGCGCCGCGTCGAGGTTCGACAGGGGTTCGTCGAACAGGAAGGCCTTGGGCTGGCGCACGATGGCACGGCCGATGGCGACACGCTGGCGCTGGCCGCCGGAAAGCTGGCGCGGCTTGCGCTCCAGATAATCGGTGAGATTGAGGACACGCGCGGCATCGGCGACCTTCTTGTCGATCTCGGCCTGCGGCATGTTCGCCATCTTCAGCGGAAAGGCGATGTTCTTGCGAACGCTCATATGCGGATAGAGCGCATAGGACTGGAACACCATGGCAAGACCGCGCTGGGCCGGCGCCAGATTGGTGCCGTCCTTGCCATCGATCAGGATCTGGCCGCCCGATACATCTTCCAGGCCGGCGATCAGCCGCAGCAGCGTGGACTTGCCGCAACCGGACGGGCCGACGAAGACGACGAACTCGCCTTCGTTGATCTCGAGGTCGATGGAAGGAATGACCTTGGCTTCGCCAAAGACCTTGGAAACCTTCTTCAGGACAATGCTACCCATGTTTGTCTTCCTTACTTAACCGCGCCGAAGGTGAGGCCGCGGACGAGTTGTTTCTGGCTGAACCAGCCAAGGATCAGGATCGGGGCGATCGCCATCGTCGATGCCGCCGAAAGCTTGGCGTAGAACAGGCCTTCCGGGCTGGAATAGGAGGCGATGAAGGTGCTGAGCGGCGCCGCATCGACGGACGAGAGATTGAGTGTCCAGAAGGCCTCGTTCCAGGCGAGAATGATGTTGAGCAGCATCGTCGAGGCAAGGCCGGGGATCGCCATCGGCGTCAGCACGTAGATGATTTCCTTTGCCAGCGACGCCCCGTCCATACGGGCCGCCTCCAGGATCTCGCCGGGGATTTCCTTGAAGTAGGTGTAGAGCATCCAGACGATGATCGGCAGGTTGATCAGCATCAGCACGACGACCATGCCAAGACGGCTGGCGAACTGATTGTTGAGCAGACCAAAACCCTGGAACAGCAGATAGATCGGGATGAAGGCACCGACCGGCGGCATCATCTTGGTGGACAGCATCCACATCAGGATGTCCTTGGTCCGCTTGGTCGGCGAGAAGGCCATCGCCCAGGCGGCGGGAACGGCAACGATCAGGCCGAGGATCGTCGAGCCGAAGGCGATGATCACCGAGTTGGCGAAGTGGAGGAAATAGTTCGAGCGCGACTGCACCTCGAAGTAATTCTCCAGCGTCCAGTGGAAGAACAGGAACTGCGGCGGCGAAGCAATCGCATCGCCTTCCGTCTTGAAGCTCGTCAGGATCGTCCACAGGATCGGGAAGAAGATGAGGAGCGCGACGGCCCAGGCCGCCACCGATACGACCACCTTGCGCCGTGTAGAGACATTGCGTGCCATCTCAGGCCTCCAGGTTCTTGCCAACCGCACGCATCACGAAGATGGCGACGATATTGGCGAGGATGACGGCGATGATGCCGCCCGCCGATGCGCCGCCGACATCCTGCGACAGAACGATCTGCGAATAGACGAGATAGGTGAGGTTGGTCGTCGCCGTGCCGGGTCCGCCATTGGTGGTGACCAGGATCTCGGCGAAGGCGGAGAGCAGGAAGATCGTCTCGATGAGGATGACGACCGTGATCGCGCGCGCCAGATGCGGCAGGGTGATGTAGATGAACTTCGAAACCGCGCCGGCGCCGTCCATTTCGGCGGCTTCCTTCTGCTCTTCATCCAACGACTGCAATGCCGTCAGAAGGATGAGGGTTGCGAAGGGCAACCACTGCCAGGCGACGATGATGACGATCGAAAACAGCGGCACGGTCTCGAGCCAGGTCAGCGGATCGAGCCCGAAGAACTTGAACAGATGCGCCAGGAGCCCGTTCACCGGGTTCATGAACATATGTTTCCAGATGAGGGCGGCGACCGTCGGCATGACGAAGAAGGGTGCAAGCACCAGCATGCGGACAATGCCCTGGCCGAAGATCGGCTGATCGAGAAGGAGCGCGAGAGCGATGCCGCCGACCACGGTGATGATCAGCGCGCCGCCGACCAGCAGCAGCGTCACGATCAGGGAGTTCAGGAAGGCGGGGTCGGTGACGAAGTATTCGTAATTGAGCAGCCCGATGAAGTCATGCGCGCCGGGAGACAGGAGATTGTAGTTCAGCGTCGAGAAGTAGATCGTCATCACCAGCGGGACGATCATCCACGCGAAGAGCAGCAAAACCGACGGCGTCATCATGACGCGAGCAGCAGAACGGGTGTGTAACGTTGCCATGGCAAGTACCGACCTATCTTTTGAGCGGGAAAGGTGGCCGTAGACCGGCTGGATAAAGGGGCCGCCGAAGAGCAGTTCAGGCATTCGGCGGCCAAGGGAAGGAAGCACCCGAGGGCACTTCCCGCCATCCCTGAGAAGGTCGATTATTTCGGATAACCAGCCTTGGTCATTTCGCGTGTGGTCAGCTGTTGCGCAGCCTTGAGGGCGGCGTCGACGGTGATCTGGCCGGCAAGGGCAGCAGAGAACTGCTGGCCGACGGCGGTGCCGATACCCTGGAACTCAGGAATGGCAACGAACTGGACGCCGACATACGGGACCGGCTTGACGGTCGGGTGGGTCGGATCGGCCGAGTTGATCGAGTCGAGCGTCATCTTGGCGAAGGGAGCAGCCTTCTGGTAATCCGCATTCGCATAGAGCGAGGAACGGGTGCCGGGAGGTGCATTCAGCCAGCCTTCCTTCTGGGCGACAAGGTTGGTGTAGTCCTTGCCGGTTGCCCAGGCGATGAACTTCTCGGCAGCTTCCGTCTTCTTCGAGGAAGCCGGGATGGCGAGGTTCCATGCCCAGAGCCAGTTGCCGCGCTTGCCGAGGCCGTTGTCCGGCGCCAGGGCGAAGCCGACCTTGTCGGCAACCTTCGATTCCTTCGGGTCGGACACGAACGAGGCAGCAACCGTCGCGTCGATCCACATGCCGCACTTGCCGGTCTGGAACAGCGAGAGGTTCTCGTTGAAGCCGTTGGACGAAGCGCCCGGAGGGCCAGCATCCTTCATCAGCTTGACGTAGAAGTCGAGCGTGCTCTTCCATTCCGGCTGATCGAACTGCGGCTTCCACTTCTCATCGAACCAGCGGGCGCCGAAGGAGTTCGCCGTTGCCGTCAGGAACGCCATGTTCTCGCCCCAGCCGGCCTTGCCGCGAAGGCAGATGCCGTAGACTTCGTGGCTCTTGTCGGTGATCTTGCGGGCAGCGTCGGCAATGAAGGTCCAGGTCGGCGCGTCCGGCATCTTCAGGCCGGCCTTGTCGAACAGGTCCTTGCGGTACATCACCATCGAGCTTTCGCCATAGAACGGCGCTGCATAGAGCTTGCCGTCCGTGGTCAAGCCGCTGCGGATGGCCGGGAGAAGATCATCAACATCGTAGGTCTTGTCGGCGCTGAGCTTGTCGAGCGGCGCCAGCCAGCCGAGCTTGCTCCAGATCGGCACTTCATAGGTGCCGATGGTCAACACGTCATATTGACCGCCCTTGGTGGCAATGTCGGTCGTGACCTTCTGGCGCAGGACGTTTTCCTCGAGCGTGACCCATTGCAGGTCGATGCCGGGGTTCTTCGCTTTGAAGTCGTCCGTAAGCTTCTGCATACGGATCATGTCACCGTTGTTAACGGTCGCAATCGTCAGCGTCTCGGCAGACGCCATTCCGGCAAACATCAGGGCCGAGCAGGCGCTCAGCAGAAAGGTTTTCAATTTCATATCTTCCTCCCCAGAAGATCAAACTTGAGCATTCGCTTCGCTCATGGGCAATTACTCATCCCTTGCGACAAAATGTCAATGCGGATTCGTTGCTGCGATGCCGAACATGCAACTCATCTATTTGTTTTTATGCTGTTATTTTTTGCTCAGTTCTTGAGCAGAAATTCGGCAGTAGCCTCGTCGGTGATCAAACCATTGATCTGATGGCCGGTTACGGCTGCCCTGATCGCCTCGAACTTGCGTTTGCCCTTGGCTATTCCGATGACGGAAGACGTATCGCGCGGCGGAATGGAGGCGCTGGCAACGCGATCGTTGACGGCATCCGACATCAGCTTTCCGTCACCGTCGAAAACCCAGCCGCAGATCTCGCCCGCCGCGCCCCGCTTCATCAGCGCCATCATCTCGTCTTTCTCGAGAAAGCCGTCGAGGCAAAGCGGCGCCTCGATGCCCAACTCGCCGACGCCGACGAAGGTGACGTCGGCCTGCGCGCTGATATCGAGCGTCGAGCGCACCAGCGCCTGCGCATGCAGCAGCTCGCGCTCCTCGGCCGAGGAGACGAGCACCGGCAGCGGCATGGGATAGTGCCGCGCCTTGATCGCGTCGGCCATGCTGAAGATGACGTTGTAATAGGCAGCCGAACCATCCGGGCCGATATTGCCGGTCAACGACACGATACGGTGCTGCGGACATTCGATCGCCGGCAGCTGATCGACCGCGGCCTTCAGCGTGCGCCCTGTACCGATCGCAAGCACGATCGGATCGCTGCGCTTCAGCCAGCGCTCGATTTCGGCAGCCCCCGCCTCGGCAATGCCCACTGTGGACGATGTCCCGTCGGGATCGCTCGGCACCACCTCGATATGCTTGAGTTTGAATTTCTCGCGCAGCGCGGCGCCATATTCGAGGCATGCGGCGATCGGGTGATCCAGCCGCACCTTGATCAGCCGCTCGGCAACGGCCAGCGACACCAGCCGCTGCGCCGACTGCCTGGAGATTCCCATGGCGATGGCGATCTCGTCCTGCGTCCGCCCGGCCACATAATACAGCCAGCCGGCCCGCGCCGCATCGTCAAGCCGCCCCTGGGAATCCAACTTCCTGGCCATCACAGTCCTTTTCGAAAACAGCGCCTCTTGCCCAGGCCAAACGACCTGGCGCGATCGCTCATTCAGTTTCCGGCGGGATGACGCCCTTGGTCAAGGTGAAACAACCATAGAAGCGGCGTTCGCCGGTCTGGATCACGCAATAGGCTTCTTTCGCCCGCTCATAAAAGGCGTAGCGCTCGACGGGCACGAGTGGCCAGTGCTTGCCCTCGGCACGATCGATCACCGCCTGCACTTCATGCTGAACCTTCGGCATCTCCTCCGGCGCGCCCACCACTTCCATGCGTGTCGCGGCATCGTCGATGAAGGTATCGAGCGGCATCAGCGACAGCAGCGCCTCGACGGCCTCGGCCGCCGACACGTTGTCGATCCTCAGAAGATGGCCGAGCATCGTCTGCTGCGCGACCGACTCGGCGGGGAAATTGGTGTCGACGACGACGAGCATGTCGCCATGCCCCATCGATGCCAGCGCGTGCAGCACGTCCGCGTTCAACCGCGGCGAAATTCCCTTCAGCATGAAAGCCTCCTCCAGTGCGTAACCGGCGACGGCCCTGCCCTCGCCCTCTTCTCTTTGGGAGCAAACAAGTAATCGTGGTCACCATCTCTGTCCATAGCCGCCGTGAACCTTATCGGCCGGAGAATCCCGGGATCAGAAAAGCGCTTCTCATCCTGGCTTATTTCAGCCTTTATTGACCAGATAGGTTCGGCGGCGTTAACTGAAGCACAGGCATTGGTTGCGAGGGCAAGTGAGAATTCTTCTGGTTGAGGACGATGAAACGATCGGCAGCGCGGTTCGCGACCATATCGCGGCAACCACCCACGCCGTCGACTGGGTGAAGAACCTCGCGGACGCGGCGGAGGTCACCAGCGCCGTGAAGTACGGCCTGATCCTGCTCGACCTGCAACTGCCTGATGGCGTCGGCATCGATTTCCTGAAGAAATTGCGACGCAAACCGGATGAGACGCCGGTGATCATCCTCACTGCCCGCGACCAGATTTCCGACCGCATCGAGGGATTGAACAGCGGCGCCGACGACTACCTCGTCAAACCGTTTAACCTGGGCGAACTCTCCGCCCGCATCCTGGCGGTGGCCCGGCGCTACAGCGGCAGCCCGCAGCCGACCATCCGCTTTGCCGATCTGGAGATCGATCAGCCGCAACGGCGGGTCCGGCTGGATGGCAAGGATGTCGTGCTCACCGGCCGCGAATGGGCCGTGCTCGATCTCCTGGTGACGCGGCCGGGCGCCATCATCTCGAAAGATCAGATCGAGGAGGCGCTCTATGCCTTCGGCTCCGAAATCGAGAGCAACACCGTGGAGGTCTATGTCAGCCGCCTGCGCAAGAAGATCGGCAAAGATCGCATCCGCACGGCCCGCGGCGTCGGCTATTGCCTGGGTGAAAGATGACCCTGCGTCCCACCAGCATCACCCGCCGCCTGATCGCGGCACTCACGGGCACGGTCGTCGTGTTCTGGCTGATCGCCGTCGGGATCGGCGTCTATGTCGTCAACCATGAGCTTTCCGAAACCTTCGACGGCGCGCTGCAGGAAACCGCCGAACGGCTGATGCCGCTGGTGGTCGACGATCTCGCCAATCGCGATCCTTCCAGCGATCCGCAAAGCCTCGAGGAGCTAAACAAGGGGCTGAACCGAGAATACCTGACCTATCAGGTGCTCGACGCCTCCGGCAAGGTCATCCTGCATTCGCACGACGCACCGCCGATAGCCTATGAGGTGCCCCTGAAGATCGGTTTCCATAACACGCCGAAGTACCGAATCTACACCGAATCCTCGATGAACGGCACGATCTTCCTGCATGTGGCCGACGCCTTCAAGAACCGGCGGGAAGCATCGCGCGAGAGCGGCGTTGCCCTGCTCTGGCCGCTGCTCGCCCTCATCCCGGCCAGTATTCTCGCCATATGGTTCGCCGTCGGCCGATCGCTGCGGCCAATCGACCGGTTGCGCTCGGACATCGCCACCAAGGACGGCGGCAACATGGTCCCGTTGGAAAGCGACACACTGCCGCGCGAACTCCAGCCAATCGCCCGCTCGGTCAACCTGCTGCTCGAACGCCTGCGCTCCGCGCTTGAAGCCGAGCGCGAATTCACCGCCAACAGCGCCCATGAGCTGCGCACCCCGATCGCCGGCGCACTCGCCCAGACACAGCGCCTGATCGCAGAGCTGCCGGCAGGGCCGCTTGTCGAACGTGCCGGCCGGATCGAAACCTCGCTCTCCAATCTTGGACGACTGGCGGAGAAATTGTTGCAGCTCTCCCGCGCCCAGGCCGGGATTGGCACCGGCGACAAGCCCGTAGACCTGATGGCCGTCATCGAAACCATCATCGGCGACTACGACCGGGACACCGGCACTGCCGGCCGCATCCTCCTGGAGACCAGTCGGAACGAGAAACTGATCCGCAACGTCGATATCGACGCCTTCGCCATCGTCATGCGCAACCTGATTGAGAATGCGCTGATCCACGGCCCAACCGACGACGAAGTGACCGTCAAGGTTGATGGCGACGTCATCCGCATCCTGAACGGCGGCCATGCGCTTTCCCAGGAGGAACTCGCCGGCCTGAAGAAACGCTTCTGGCGCGGCAAGACAAAAGCCTCCGGCTCGGGCCTCGGCCTTGCCATCGCCGAGCGCATCGTCGGTCAGATCGGCGGACGCCTCGATCTCCTGTCGCCTGCCGCCGGCCGGATGGATGGTTTCGAAGCCCGGATCACCTTGCCTTCGGCCTGATCGTGCCTCAACGAAAGCAGCGCTTATTGGCCTTGCAAAGAACGGCAAAGGGTGCGAGCAAGTGCCGCATGTTTCCTGCGGGTCAAGTTTTATGATCGTTTCCTTCGACATTGGCGGCACCGCCATCAAGGGCGGTATCGCCCGCTCCGTGACGGATATCACCCCGCTCGCCCGGCGCCCGACGCCGAAGGATGATTTCGGCGAATTCGTCGCGACCCTGCGAGCCGTCATCGCCGAGGCCGGTGAGAAGCCGGACTGCCTCTCCTTTTCCATCGCCGGCGTCGTCGATCCCGACACCCAGGCGCTGACCTGCGCCAATATTCCCTGCATCCATGGCCGGCGTCTTGCCGCCGAGCTGGAAGCGGAACTCGGCTATCCCGTCCTGATCGCCAACGATGCCGATTGCTTCGCCATGGCCGAGGCCATGTCCGGCGCGGGCCGGGGCCACCGCATCGTCCTCGGCGCCATTCTCGGCACTGGCGTCGGCGGTGGTCTGGTGGCCGATGGCCGCCTCGTCAACGCCGCCGGCGGCTTTGCCGGCGAGTGGGGACACGGCCCGATCATCGCCTCCTTCGCCGGCAATCCGCCGGTCGCCATCCCGGCCTATCCTTGCGGCTGCGGCCAGAAGGGCTGTGTCGACACCGTCGGTGGCGCCCGTGGCGTCGAGCGCCTGCACAAGACCCTGCACGGCCTGGAATTTTCCAGCGAGGAAATCATCGGCCAATGGCTGGAAGGCGACGCCAATGCGGCGCGAACGATCGAGGTCCTGGTCGATCTCGTCGCCTCGCCGCTGGCTCTGACCGTCAATATCACCGGCGCCACCATCGTTCCCGTCGGCGGCGGCCTTTCCAATGTCGAACCGCTGCTGGAGCGGCTGGACGCGGCAGTGCGAACCCGCATCCTGCGCAAATTCGACCGCCCGCTCGTTGTGCCGAGCGAATGCAAGCTGGAGCCCGGCCTGATCGGCGCGGCCCTGCTGGGGCTGAAATTCGTCGAGGAGCGGAACCATGCTGCTTGAGGTCTGCGTTGAGGATATCGCCGGCCTTGCCGCCGCCATCGCCGGCGGCGCCGATCGCATCGAGCTCTGCAGCGCCCTTGCCGTCGGCGGTCTGACACCGAGCGCCGGGCTGATGGCAGCGGCGGCAAAGGCACCCATTCCCGCCTACGCCATGATCCGCCCGCGCGCCGGCAGTTTTGTCTACTCCACCGATGAGCTTGCCGTCATGAAGGGCGATATCGATGCCATCAGGCGTGCGGGCCTGCCCGGCGTCGTACTTGGTGCCTCACTGCCGGATGGCCGCCTCGATCGCGAAATGCTCACCGCGCTCGTCACCCATGCTGGAGGTCTCGGCAAGACATTGCACCGCGCCTTCGATCTCGTTCCCGATATCGAGGAAGCGGTGGAACTGGCCATCTCGCTCGGCTTCGAACGCATCCTGACCTCAGGCTGCGCGAAGACAGCCGTGGACGGCATCGCCGTCCTCGAGCAGACGATCGCCATCGCCGCCGGCCGCATCTCGATCATGCCCGGTTCGGGCGTCAATATCGGGACCATCGGCGCGCTATGGCCGCGACTGACGATCAGCGAAGTGCATGCCTCCTGCTCTGTCGCCGAAACCGAAACGGATGAGCGTCTGCTCGCCTTCGGCTTTTCCGTACCCACGACGCGTCGCACGGACGCCGCAACCGTCAGGGCGCTCAAGGCGCATTTCGCCTGAACGGCAACTGCGAATTGACAAAGAAACGGCAGAATGATCAATCGTTCATAAACGTATATTCTGTAGCTATAGCGTAGCTGCGGAATGCCAAGCCATTGCAGTTAAGCAGATTTCTCCGGAGTAGCTGTAGATCTAAACCATGTCGGTGGCGCCACCTCGCAAGAAAAGCAGGGCTGTCTTTTGGATTGCGGCGATCGTCATCGGCTCGATCATTTTGGCGACGGCGCTGCTTGCCAATGACATGCGCAATCTCCGGGCGCTCGACACCCGCTACCAGCTGAACCTGTTCAGCCAGCCGGCGCATCCGCCGCCAGGCCCTGCGGTAGCCGTAGCCGCCCCGCAAGCCGCCAACACCACCCATCCCGCGCCGACCCCGGCCGCCACATCAGCGCCCGCACCCGCCAAGCCCGTCAAAGCGGTGCAGGCTGCACAGACAACGAAACCGGTGCATGCCCGGTCCTCGTCCCACATACTCGACCCGCCCGTCGACGCCCTGCGCGGCGCGTTCGTGCGAAGCTGGCGCATATCCGGGCAGACGCTCTGCGCCGACCTGACAAAATCCGGCCTGCCGGTCGGGGAATGGAAGCAGAGCGTGCTGGGCGTCGGCACATTCGAATGCAGCCACCAGATCCAGAAGGGCGACTTCGGAAACCCGAACGCCGCGTCATTCTTCATTATCGCCCGCGGCACGCCAACCGGTGATCTCGACAATATCCGCATCAAGGTGATCATGCCCGACAATGCCGACGGCCGCGCCGTCGGCGAGACCTTCATCGACGCCATGGTCATGCTGCTGACAGAAACCCACTGGCTTGATTTCCAGGCCGCACTCGACGCGATCGGCAAGCTGCAGGACGTGACGCAAGAGCATTTCGGCGCCAAGCTCAGCTTCTTCCGCGAATTCCAGAACGACAGGAACTTTAACCTTCAACTCGAGCTGCGCAGGACGACGCCGGAACAGATCCGCACGGCAATCGTCTTCGACAAGGCACGATGGACGCTCCGGTCGGTCCCGCCCGGCAATTAGCGAAACTGGCGACAGAAATTCCCCGCCGCACTTGCGACCAAGCGTCTCCATGAGCCTGCTTTTTGTTGCAGTGCGCCTTCGATGGTGATCATATGGGCTTGAATTCGATGGCCGGTGCAAAGCCGGCCGACCACAGCATGATTCCCAGAAATGCGAAGCGGTTCTTGGGTCGGATCATGCACCAGCATTGACGCGTCGGACCTCCCATCCGGCCGTGGAAAGTCATAGCATTCCCATGGACTCGCCAGATACCGCCCCGCAAGGCCAGACCTTCGCGATCGATCGTGACCCTCGTCTGCGCTATATCATCCCCGCCGTGGTCGCCGTCGCGTTCCTGATGGAACAGCTTGATTCGACGATCCTCATCACCGCCGTTCCCGACATCGCCAGAAGCCTCGGCACCACGCCCGTCCGCATGAACCTCGCGGTCACGACCTATATCCTGACGCTCGCCATGTTCATCCCGGTGAGCGGCTGGTTCGCCGACCGTTTCGGCGCGCGGCGCATCTTCGCCCTGTCGCTCTTCATCTTCACGATCGGCTCGATCCTCTGCGGCCTGGCGACGAGCCTGCCGATGCTGATCGCCACCCGCGCCCTGCAGGGTCTCGGCGGCGCGATGATGACCCCCGTCGGCCGCCTCATCCTCATCCGCAGCTTCCCGCGCAGCCAGCTCGTCACGGCAATGACCTACATGACATTGCCGGCCATCATCGGTCCGGTGATCGGCCCGCTTCTGGGTGGCTTTCTGACGACCTACCTCTCCTGGCGCTGGATCTTCTGGGTCAACCTGCCCTTCGGCATCATCGGCATGGTGATGGCGCTGAAATATATCGAGGACACCGTCCGCGACACCTCGCTCAAATTCGACTTTCCAGGCTTCATCATGGTCGGCGTCGGCTGCCTGCTGCTGCAGTATGGCATCGAGAATATCGGCCGCCCAGCGATCCCCATCTGGGCCATCATCGCGGTGCTCGCCGCCGCCGGCCTGCTTCTCGTCGGCTTCGTCCGCTATGCCAGGACGGCGGAATCGCCGGCGGTCGATCTGACCCTGTTCAAGCTGCGCACGTTCCGCGTCGGCACGCTTGCCGGCGGCATTTGTCGCGTCGGTCTCAACGGCGTGCCCTTCCTGCTGCCCCTCATGCTGCAGGTCGGCTTCGGCCTCAGTCCGATCGTCTCGGGCACACTGACATTCGTCAGCGCCCTGAGTTCGCTTGCCGTGCGTCCAGTCTCGTCGAAAATGCTGCGGCTGTTTGGTTTCGATCGCGTGCTGACCGCGAGCGCCATTTTCGGCGCCGCCATCGTCGCCGGCTTCGCCCTGATCGGGCCGGATACGCCGCACTGGGTCATCATCGTCTATGTCTTCATCTTCGGCCTGGCGCGTGCCTCGCAGTTCATGACCTCCAACACGCTATCCTATTCCGATACTCCGGCCGCCCAGCTCAGCCGCGCGACCAGCCTCGGCGGCGTACTGCAGCAGTTAAGCGTCAGCTTCGGCGTCTCCATCGCCGCCATGCTGCTCGGTCTGGTCACGCTGGACGGCTCCGCGCTGACGCCGGAAAAATTCCATATGGCTTTTCTGCTGATGGCGGTGATCCCGCTACTGGGCCTGCCGGGTTTCCTGAAGCTGCGGCCCGAAGACGGCCGGCAGGTCAGCGGCCATTATCGCCGGTCGAAGGAAGCGGCGTAAGGTCTCACGCCCTCAAGCTGCGGCGGAAGACAGGCGCGGATGGGCCAGATGCTCGCGCAACACCAGACCGGTGCTGTCGACTTCCTGCATCAGCACATCGTAGCTCCAGAGATCGGCAAGGTGTTGCAACACGCGCTTGGCGTCAGCATCCTCCAGAAAGCCGCCGTTCAGCACGGTATGCTTGACCAATAGCCTGCGGTCGCCGGCGAGATCGACATCGACGATCTCGATATGCGGATCGATCCAGCCGACGTCATATTGCCGTGCCAGCTCTCGCCGGATGCGGCGATAACCGCGCTCGTCGTGGATTGCCGCCACCCGAAGCCCCTCCTCCTCTTCCGGATCGTCGGTGAGGTGGAACATACGCATCTTGCGCATCAGGTGCGGGCTGAGGAACTGCGACACGAAGCTTTCGTCGCGATAATTGGCCCAGAGATCGCGCAGCACCGCCATGGCATCGCCGGTGCCGGCAATATCAGGGAACCAAAGCCGGTCCTCTTCTTTCGGCTTAGTCACGATCCGCTCGATGTCCTGCATCATCGCAAAGCCGAGCGCGTAGGGGTTGAGGCCGGAATAGCGCTGATCGTTGAAGGACGGTTGGAAGACCACATTGGTGTGGGATTTCAGGAATTCGAGAAAATCGCCGTCGCCAATGCCGCCGAGCTCATGCAGTCGCGTCATGATGCGGTAATGCACATAGGTCGCCGTGCCCTCGTTCATCACCTTGGTCTGGCTTTGCGGATAGAAATACTGGGCGACATGACGGACGATGCGCAGGATCTCCCGCTGCCAGGGCTTCAGGCGCGGGGCCATCTTTTCGAGGAAATAAAGGACGTTCTCCTGCGGCAGACCGGCCAGCGAACGCCGGCGTTCGAAGTCCAGGTCGGGCATGACCTTACCCTTTCCAACCGGAACCGTGCGCCAGAGATCGTTGAAGATCCGCTCGTCATATTCGCGGCGCTCGCGCTCGCGCGTTTCCTCTTCGCGCAGACTCGGCGTTTTCCTGCCGGCATAGCGATGGACACCGTGCGACATCAGCGCATGCGCGGCATCCAGCGTCCGCTCGACAGCGGCATGGCCGTAGCGCTCCTCGCATCGGGTAATATAGCCCTTGGCGAAGTTCAGATATTCGAGAATGCCCTCGGCATCCGTCCAGAGCTTGAAGAGGTAGTTGTTCTTGAAGAAGTGATTATGACCGAAGGCGGCGTGTGCGATCACCAGCGCCTGCATCGTCGCCGTATTCTCCTCCATCAGATAGGAGATGCAGGGCGAGCTGTTGATGACGATCTCATAGGCGAGCCCGCGCAGGCCCTTGCGGTAGAAAGCCTCGTGGTGGGCAAAGTGCTTGCCGAAGGACCAGTGCTTGTAGAACAGTGGCATGCCGATCGAGGAATAGACGTCGAGCATCTGCTCGGCGGTAATGATCTCGATCTGGTTGGGATAGACATCGAGGCCGAGCTCGTCGATGGCGATCCGCTCGCAGGCATCGTGGATCCTCTGGATGGTGGAAAAATCCCAGTCCGCACCGTCGAAAAGCCGTTCCATCGATGCTTTCGCCATTATCAGCCCCTTGTTTCCGCCGCCCGCCGCTGAAAGAGATCATGGAAGACCGGGTAGATCTGGCTGCGATCGCTGACGCGCCGCATCGACAGCACCGGCCAGCCCGCCTGGATGCGCTCGTAAAGCGACCAGAGCGCCGAGCCGGAGGAGATCGCAACGCTCCGCGCCTCACCCACTTCCAGATAGGCGAAATACTGGCTGACCGGCAGGATGGCGTCGGTGAGCAGCGCCGCCGCCGTCGCATTGTCGGAATAGGCATTGTCACCGTCCGACGCCTGCGCGGCGTAGATGTTCCAGTCCGACGGCGGGAAGCGATCCTGGACGATCCGCCGCATCGCCTCGAGCGCGCTCGACACCTGTGTGCCGCCGGTCGCCGGGCTGCGGAAGAACGTCTCCTCGTCCACCTCCTCGGCCACATCCGTATGGCGGATGAAGACGATCTCGACGCGGCGGTACTGCCGGGTCAGGAAGATGTAGAGCAGCATGTAGAAGCGCTTGGCGAGATCCTTCATGTGTTCCGACATCGAACCGGAAACGTCCATCAGGCAGAACATCACCGCCTGCGCCACCGGCTTCGGCTCGTTCTCGAAACGACGATAGCGAATATCGATCGGGTCGATATAGGGGATGCGCCGGACTTTCGATTCCAGCACCTTGATCTCGGCCTCGAGTGCCGCGCGCCGCTCGTCGTCCTTGCACTCGGCCGCTTCCGCGGCGAGCTTGGCGACCGTCTCCGGCTTCGGACGATGCAGCGCCACGCGCCGCATCATTGCCAGCCGCATGGTGCGGTTGATGGCGAGATTGGCAGGTGATCCCGTCACCGAATAGCCCGACCGCACCGGATTGATCTGATCGGCCGACACCAGCCGTTTCTTGGCGAGATCGGGAAGTTCGAGATCGTCGAGGAAAAGATCGAGGAATTCATCGCGGGTCAAGATGAAGCGGAAAGCGTCTTCGCCGCTGCCCTCGCCGCCGGCCTTCGGCTTGCCGCCGCCGCTCTCCGGCCGTGGAAGGATGTCGCCCTCCAGGAATTCCTTGTTGCCGGGGAAAATATGCTCCCGCAGCCCCTCCGGGCCGCGATGGAACCGAGGCTCCTCGGTTCCATCTAGGGGGATGCTGATCTCGCCACCCTTCAGGATGTCCTGGATGTCGCGATTTTGAGAGGATTCATAGACCGCTCTCTGCACCAGCGCTTTTGCTCTTCGCAAAAATCGTTGACGATTTTCTAGACTTTTTCCGCCTGGGTTCAGGCGTCGGTCAACAATGTGCATTCCTTCTTCCTTGGTGGCTCATCCCGCCTGTTTCACACGCATGTACCATTCCACAAGCCGTCGAACCTGACGCTCGGTATAGCCGCGCGCCATCATGCGTTCGACGAATTCGCCATGTTTCTTTTCCGAGTCGCCGTCCTTTTTGGACCCGAACGAGATGACTGGCAGGAGATCCTCGACCTGGGAGAACATCCGCTTTTCGATGACTTCGCGGATTTTCTCATAACTCGTCCAGGACGGATTCTTGCCGCCATGGCTCGCCCGCGCCCGCAAGCAGAACTTGACGATCTCGTTGCGGAAATCCTTCGGATTGGCGATGCCCGCCGGCTTCTCGATCTTGGTCAGTTCCTGGTTGAGAAGCTCTCGGTCCAGAAGCTGGCCGGTGTCGGGATCCTTGAAATCGACATCCTCGATCCAGGCGTCGGCGTAGTCGACATAACGGTCAAAGAGATTCTGGCCGTAGTCTGCATAGGATTCCAGATAAGCCTTCTGGATCTCATGTCCGATGAATTCCGCATAACGCGGCCCGAGCTCGCTCTTGATGAACTCGATATAGAGCTTCTCGGTTTCAAGTGGCAGTTGTTCGCGACGGATCGACTGCTCCAGCATATACATCAGATGTACCGGATCGGCGCCGATCTCCGTCGTATCGTAGTTGAAGGTCGCCGCCAGCACCTTGAAGGCGAAACGGGTAGACGCCCCGTCCATGCCTTCATCCACACCGGCCGAATCGCGATACTCCTGCACACTGCGCGCCCTCGGATCGGTCTCCTTCAGGCTTTCGCCGTCATAGACCCGAAGCTTGGAGAAGGCCGTCGAGTTCTCGTGCTTGGCAAGCCTCGTCAGCACCGTGAAGCGGGCGAGCGTTTCTAGCGTCGACGGTGCGCAGGGCGCATCGCTAAGCTCGGATTCCTCGATCAGCTTCTCGTAGATCTTCTGCTCTTCGGTCACCCGCAGGCAGTAAGGGACCTTGACGACGCAGATACGGTCGATGAAGGCCTCATTGTTCTTGTTGGCCTTGAACGTCTGCCATTCCGACTCGTTCGAATGCGCCAGAATGATGCCGGAGAAGGGAATGGCGCCGATATTCTCGGTGCCGATATAATTGCTCTCCTGCGTCGCCGTCAGCAGCGGATGCAGCATCTTGATCGGCGCCTTGAACATCTCGACGAATTCGAGAATGCCCTGGTTGGCGCGGTTCAGAGCGCCAGAGTAGCTGTAGGCGTCGGGATCGTTCTGCGCCAGGCTTTCGAGCTTGCGGATATCCACCTTGCCGACCAGCGAGGAGATGTCCTGATTGTTCTCGTCGCCCGGCTCGGTCTTGGCAATGGCAATCTGCCGCAACCTGGACGGCTGAATGCGGACGACACGGAAGCGGGAAATATCCCCCTCGAACTCTTCGAGCCGCTTCAGGCACCATGGGCTCATCAGCCCGGTGAGGCGCCGGCGTGGAATGCCGTAGCGCTCCTCGATCATCGGCCCCATGGTGACGGGATCGAAAAGGCTGAGCGGGCTTTCGAACACCGGACTGAGCTCATTGCCGGCCTTCAGCACATAGATGGGATGAACCTCCATCAATGACTTCAGCCGCTCGGCAAGCGAGGACTTACCTCCGCCGACGGGGCCGAGCAGATAGATGATCTGCTTGCGCTCTTCCAGCCCCTGCGCCGCATGGCGGAAGAAGGCGACGATACGTTCGATCGTCTCCTCCATACCGAAGAAGCCGGCAAAGGCGGGATAGGTCCGGATCGTCCGGTTCATGAAGATACGCCCAAGGCGAGTATCCTTGGCCGTATCGATCAGCAACGGTTCTCCCATCGCGGCCAGCAGGCGCTCCGACGCATTCGCGTACATGAGCGGATCGTCCCGGCACGCTTCCAGGTATTCAGAGAATGACATCTCGACTTCGCGCCGTGCTTCGAAAGAACGGGCGAACGTGTTGAATAGGACATCGTTGTTTGACATGGCGCCTCGTTAACTTGCTATTGCAATAAACGTGGACTTAGCGAGACACTTTCCCGCTAGTATCTAAGGTGCGGTAATAGTCGCTTCGAATCAATAGGTGACCCTTCAATAATTCGTACGCTTGATTCTAAACGTCATCAATATCTTGAAAGGTTCTTTCACCGGAATTAATTTTAATTTCACCCAAAGTTGAATGAATTTTATAAATTCCACCAAAAAGGGCAGTCAGCAGATCGCGAAAAACGCGAATCCGGATTCGTCCATCCGGCCCGATCCGGGTCGCGGCATCCCGATCGAAACAATGAGAAATTCGGGACGAGCAATACCAGCTGGCACCGAAATCTCCGCTTCCATACTCGACCGTCATGCACACCTATTGCGATCCTGCCCGGCACTCCATGGCCGCCGCAGCCGTCAAACAAGATGTAGTGCGTCGCTGATGCTCAAATAATCCAGGCCGAACAGGTGGGAAAACCACAGCGAAGGCTTTGTGAGCTAACCCCCGTTTCGGTTCATGGGAGCCCCCTCAAAGAGAAGAGAGCAAATCTGGCGAAAGGCGAGGAGATTGAAGGTTACTTAGCTTTCGATCTCGTGTCTCACACTGAAACCAGGAGGATGATAAATAGCACGATCAATGCGATGGCTAAGAAAAGGGTTCGTAAGAGACCCCGGAAGAGTATCGCGAGAAGAACCAGAACGAGCAGTGCAACGATCATTTGCTAATACACCATCCGGAATCGCGCAAAAATCGAATAGATACAAAAGCATTGGAAATACGGAGGAATGAATTGCAACACAACGCGGCGCGAAAGATACGAACTGGATAAAACGCTGATTTTCCTGTGGATTTAAGTGGTGCCCAGAGCCGGAATCGAACCAGCGACACGCGGATTTTCAATCCGCTGCTCTACCAACTGAGCTATCTGGGCATCCGTGCCTCGCGCAAATCAGAAGGCCTTGGAAGGCCCTGGGTGCTTGGTTCACCCCGGAAGCGAGCGGGGTTATAGCATCTTGTTCGTCCATGTCCAGCCGCAAATGACTCTTTTTTGACAGGAAATGGATTTTTGGCAATTTACGAACAAAATGAATGGCTTCGCCGGACCGAGCATCGAAATGGCGACGGGACTATTCCTCTTCGGGATAGTCCGCCTTGGTCTGATCCTCGGCAACGGGAATGGCATAGGAGCCGTTGAGCCAACGGGACAGATCGGCCGAGCGGCAGCGATCCGAGCAGAAAGGGTAATGCTCGCGCATCGAAGGCCGGCCGCATTCCACGCAAGGCCGTGTCTTGCGCAGCGGCTCGATCTTTGCGCCAACCTTGATCTTGTCGTCATCCGCCATGACAATCACCCTTCCTGCCAGGTGGCATGAACGTCGAAACCCTCTCCCGCCAGAAGCAGCATGGTTTCATAAAGTGGCAATCCGACGACATTGGTGTAGGAGCCGATCAGCTTCTGCACGAAGGAGCCCGCGAGCCCCTGGATGCCATAGGCACCCGCCTTGCCACGCCATTGGCCGGAGGCGAGGTACGTGTCTATGTCCCTGGCCGACAGCCGCTTGAAGCGAACCTTGGTCTCGACGACCTTCTGGCGCAGCTTGCGGTCGGGCGTGATCAGGCAGACGCCGGTATAGACCACATGGCTGCGGCCGGAGAGCAGGTGCAGCGCCGAAGACGCCTCGTCGACGAACTCCGCCTTCGGGAGAATCCGTCGGCCGACGGCAACGACGGTGTCGGCGGCAAGGATATAGCTTCCCTGCCAGGCGACATCGCCCTTCACCGCGGCAAAGGCCGCCTCGCCCTTTTCCGCCGAAAGCCTGCGCGCCAGCGATCGCGGATGCTCCGACTTCTTCGGAGCCTCATCGATATCCATGGGCATCAGGCGCGCCGCTTCGATCCCTGCCTGATGCAGGAGGTCGACGCGGCGCGGCGATCCGGAGGCCAGTATCAGCTTGTGTTTCAGCGCCATAAAACCTCGACCTATCAGGCGGGAGACGGACAGCCGGCTCGAAAACGAGCAGCGACTACTTGAAACGGTAGGTGATGCGGCCCTTAGTCAGGTCGTAAGGGGTCATTTCCACCAGCACCTTGTCGCCGGCGAGAACGCGGATGCGGTTCTTACGCATGCGGCCGGCGGTGTGGGCGATGATCTCGTGCTCGTTTTCCAACTTCACGCGGAAGGTCGCGTTCGGCAGCAATTCGGTGACGACACCCGGAAATTCTAGGACTTCTTCTTTCGGCATTAAAGCTTCTTTTCCTGTAGGGTTGTGGCCGGCGCCCGTGGCAAAATGCGGGGTCGCCGGAAATTTGCGCGGAAACTACACAATCGACGCGGTTTTGTGAACCACGTTGATAAGGCTTTCTGCATTTGTTTCACGCGGCACCTTAAAGGGAGCCGCGACGTTCCACCAGCCTGCTCTCGATCAGGCCCTGAAGATAATCCCGCACATCGCGGTAGGCATCGAGTATCTGCTCGCGCGTGTCGCCGATCGCCGAGGGATCCATGGTCGGCCAATAGATGACCTCGATGGCATTGGCCCGCGTCAGCTCCAGCGCCGCATGATGCGCCTCGGGAGAGAGCGTGATGATGAGATCGAAGAAATCATCCTCCAGTTCCTCCAGCGTCTGCGGCTGCCGGCGTCCGAGCGAGAGGCCGATCTCGTCGAGAACGACATCGACGAAAGGATTGCGTTCGCCGGCCCGCACGCCCGCTGAAGCGATATAGGTGCCCTGCGGCAGCATCCCGCGCGCAATCACTTCCGCCATCGGCGAACGGATGGCATTCAGCCCACACATGAAGAGGATGGCGCCCGGCGCCTTTACGCTATGGTCGATGGCCTTCGGTTGCTCCATCGCCGTCACCCACGCCAATAGAGCACGCAGACGAGGGTAAAGAGCCGCCGCGCCGTGTCGAAATCCACGGTGATCTTGCCCTGCAGCCGCTCCATCAGCGTCCGCGATCCCTCATTGTGGATGCCGCGGCGACCCATGTCGATCGCCTCGATGCGGCTGGGGGTGGCCGAGCGGATCGCCTCGTAATAGCTCTCGCAGATCATGAAGTAATCCTTCACGATCCGGCGAAACGGCGTCAGAGACAGGATATGGGCGGCAACGACCGTCCCCTCCTCCGTCCGGATGTCGAAAACCAGCTTCTGGTCGACCAGCGACAGGTTCAGGAGATAAGGCCCGCCCGCATGGCCGATAGGCTGGAAGCTGTTTTCCTCGATCAGGTCGAAGATGGCGACGGCGCGCTCATGCTCGACGTCGGGCGTCGAACGGCCGATCGTGTCGTCCAGGACCACATCGCTCAGCCGGAAGACGCCTTCTGCCATGCCTTACCTCTCGAGATTGAGACGGATTGCAACCGATCGCGCATGGGCGTCGAGCCCTTCCGCTTCGGCAAGCGCGATCGCCGCCGGGCCAAGTGCGCGCAGCTGCTCCGGACCGAGCCGCAGGATCGAGGTGCGCTTGACGAAATCAAGCACCGACAGGCCGGACGAAAAACGGGCGGAGCGGGCCGTCGGCAGCACATGATTGGAACCGCCAACATAATCGCCGATCACTTCCGGCGTATGACGGCCGACGAAGATGGCGCCGGCATTGCGGATGCCTGCAAGCAGCGCATCGGGATGGTCGACCGCAAGCTCGACATGCTCGGCGGCGATGCGGTTGGCAAGCGGAACGGCCTGCTTCAGGTCGGATACCAGGATGATGGCGCCGAAATCCCGCCAGCTCGCCGCCGCCGTCTTCGACCGGCTGAGCCGCTTCAGCTGCCGTTCGACGGCGCCGTCGACAGCCTTGCCGAACTCTGCGTCATCGGTGATCAGGATCGACTGCGCGCCTTCGTCATGCTCGGCCTGCGCCAGCAAATCGGCGGCCAGCCAGTCCGGATCATTGTGCTTGTCGGCGATAACAAGCACTTCGGACGGGCCGGCGATCATGTCGATACCGACAGTGCCGAAGACATGGCGCTTGGCGGCGGCGACATAGGCATTGCCGGGGCCGGTGATCTTGTAGACCGGGGCGATCGTCTCCGTGCCATAGGCCAGCGCTGCAATCGCCTGCGCGCCGCCAATGCGGTAGATCTCCTCGACGCCGGCCATTCGGGCAGCGGCCAGCACCGCCGGATTGATCGAGCCGCCCATGGTCGGCACCGTGATGACGACACGCTCGACACCGGCGACCTTGGCCGGCACCGCATTCATCAGCACCGAGCTTGGATAGCTTGCCGTGCCGCCCGGCACGTAGAGACCGACGGCCTCGATCGCCGTCCAGCGCGAGCCGAGACCGACGCCGAGATCGTCCTCGTAGATATCGTCCTTCGGCAATTGCCGGCGATGGTGCGATTCGATGCGGGTGGCCGCGACCTCGAGCGCGCCCAGCACTTCGGCGGGAACGGCGGCAACCGCCGCGTCGATCTCCGCTTCCGTGACGCGCATCGGCGTCGTGGCGAAATCGATACCCTCGAATTTCTTGGAGTAATCGGCCAGAGCCGCGTCGCCCCGCGCCCTGACATCGTCGATGATGGCGCGCACGACGGCATTCACGTCCTCGGACACTTCCCGCTTGGTCGTGAGAAAAGCGGCGAACTGCTCCTCGAACCCTTCCGACGCCTGATCCAGCCAGATAGCCACGCTGATAATCCTTTTACATCGAGGCCGCCGCCGGCGACCGAAACTCGTTTTCCGTCCGGCCTGGAGCGCTTCAGTGCTTCACGGAATCACTGAAGCGCTCCAGCTTATTGTTTCTACGCAATTCCGGACGGAAAACCGCTACGCACTTTTCCTGGAACTGCTCTAGCCGGCTTCGTCCGGATGACTGGGCTTATTAGCCGTTTCCCACGCGCCGCCAATATCCGCAAGCTGAACTTCGATACATTCGACATCGAGCGCGATGGTCGCATTGCCGGCAAGCGTCAGCTCGATGGTGCCGTCAGGCCCGTCGCCCTTCTGGTCGAAGCGGATGGCGAGCAGCGACAGCACCTCGTCGCGCCGGCGCCGGTCGATGCCGCTGGAGCGCACCGCCAGCACCCGCTTGAACACCAGCACTGCCCGATGCCGCTCGAACGTCTTGCTCTTCGGATCCGACACTTCCCAGACGAAACGGTTGGCGGCAAACGAAAATTGCTTAAGCTTCGGCGCATAGGACATGTCGCCGACCTTGAAGACGCTATCCTGCATCTGCGCGGAAATAACGCTTAAGTCCTCGGTGTCGAGTGCCAGTAGCTTGAGATTGGTCATTCGCCTGATATCCCTGATCGCCCACGGACATGCCGATAGCGGCATGTCCTCGTGATGGAAATAGGATGCGGGCGGCAAAGACGCAACCGGAGAAAACGGGCTTCTCCGGTCTGTTCACGGCAATAGCGGGAATTAGTCGCTGATGCGCTCGACGATCGCGCCGCAACGCGTCAGCTTGTCTTCCAGCCGCTCGAAGCCGCGATCGAGATGATAGATGCGCGACACCAGCGTTTCGCCCTCGGCGGCAAGGCCGGCGATGACCAGCGATACCGAGGCGCGAAGGTCCGTCGCCATGACCGGGGCGCCCTTCAGCCGCTCGACACCTTCGATCTTGGCTGTCTGGCCGGAGAGCGAGATCTTGGCGCCGAGACGGGCAAGCTCCTGCACATGCATGAAGCGGTTTTCGAAGATGGTCTCGGTAATATGCGAGGTGCCGGTCGAGCGCGTCATCAGCGCCATGAACTGCGCCTGCAGGTCGGTCGGGAAGCCCGGGAAGGGATCGGTGACGACATCGACCGGCTGGATGCCGCCGCCATTGCGCTTGACGCGGATGCCGTTATTGGTCGCCGAGATATCGGCACCGGCCCGGCGCAGGCTGTCCAGTGCCGTGTCGAGCAGCGCCATGTCGGTATTTTCTAGGGTGACGTCGCCGCCGGCCATGGCAACGGCCATGGCATAGGTACCGGTCTCGATGCGGTCCGGCAGGACGCGGTGACGCGCGCCGGAGAGCGAGGTGACGCCCTCGATGGTGATCGTGCTGGTGCCGGCGCCGGTGATCTTGGCGCCCATGGCGATCAGGCAGTTGGCGAGATCGACGACCTCAGGCTCGCGCGCCGCATTGCCGATGACCGTCGTGCCGCGGGCAAGGGTCGCCGCCATCATCATCACATGCGTCGCGCCGACCGAAACCTTCGGGAAGTCATAGCGCGCGCCGATCAGGCCGCCCTTGGGCGCGGTGGCATTGATATAGCCGCCGTCGATTTCCATGTTGGCGCCGAGCGCCGTCAGGCCTTCGATGAACAGATCGACCGGACGCGTACCGATGGCGCAGCCGCCGGGCAGCGACACGCGCGCCTGGCCTTCGCGGGCAAGCAGCGGCCCGATGACCCAGAAGCTGGCGCGCATCTTGGCAACCAGCTCGTAAGGCGCGGTGGTGTCGACGATGGTGCGGCAGGTGAAATGGATGGTGCGGGAATAGGCATCTTCCTGGCGCTCGCGCCGGCCGTTGACGGCGACATCGACGCCGTGATTGCCGAGAATGCGCTGCAGCAGCTCGACATCGGCCAGATGCGGCACGTTTTCGAGCGTCAGCGTATCGCTGGTCAGCAGCGAGGCGATCATCAGAGGCAGAGCCGCGTTCTTGGCGCCGGAGATCGGAATGATACCGTTAAGCTCGTTGCCGCCGACAATCCTGATACGATCCATATATGACTACGGGCCGAGCCCGCCTTTCCTGAAGTTCCATGCCACCTGGGAAAAGGCGCTCTTTAGACGAAATAGATTAAAGCTTCAATTCGTTTGATGGCTGTTTGATGATGGGCGACATGAATCATTACGATTCGTCCATTTTTGCGGCGGCGGCTTTCTCCGGCGCGGTATTTGCGGCCGGCAGCCCATCCGTCTCGTCGGCCTGGCCCGCGCGCCGCGCCCTCACCTGCTGCTTGCGGCGGCCAAGATTTTCACGCAGCTTCTGCGCCGCCCGCTCCCGCCGCCTGTCCGCTTCGGTGACGGGCTTGGCAACCACGCCCTCCTCCACCTCGCCG
The DNA here is from genome assembly GCF_000281735.1 of Rhizobium sp. AP16. NCBI lineage: Bacteria > Pseudomonadati > Pseudomonadota > Alphaproteobacteria > Hyphomicrobiales > Rhizobiaceae > Rhizobium > Rhizobium sp. AP16. The sequence continues at coordinate 44,927 of NZ_AJVM01000070.1, forward strand.
GCCGTCAAACCGCCTTGCGAGATCGCCTCATCACCACTTTTCGTCTTATCCACACCCATGCGCTTCCCATAGCCGAAATCCCCCGACTTCAAAAGGCCGACGCATTTTTTCCCGCGATCTTTTCATCGAAGTTGAATTTTGCGGCTTGCACTCGGCCCCGACCTATGGCAATAGCCGCCTCGCCCAATACGGCGCGCCCGACGCGCCACGGTTTGCTGCTATAGCTCAGGGGTAGAGCACTCCCTTGGTAAGGGAGAGGCCGAGAGTTCAAATCTCTCTAGCAGCACCAGTTTTCCTGTTTGATTTTCAAATAGTTGGCTGTTATCAGAGCTTTGAAAGCGCCTCGGTGGTACACAGAGGTGGCCACATGGTCCTGCAAATGCCCCGTCCCTTCAAGCATCCTAAGACTGGCGTCTACTACTATCGAGCGCGTGTGCCGGCAGATTTGGTCAGCACTGTCGGTAAGACCGAGGTCAAGATTTCCCTTCAGACAAAGGACCCTGTCCTCGCGAAGGAGCTATTCTCTTCGCAAGAGCAGAAAATTACTGCGCGTTGGAAGATGATGCGTGCCCAGCCGGAGCCTCTCACCCAGAAGCAGATCGTTGCGCTCAGCGGTAAGGTCTATCGAAAGATCGTTGAAGGGTTTCATGACGAGCCCGGTCCAGCAGAGGTCTGGAAAGGCATCCGTGAGCTGGCTGAGCGTGTCGCAGCCAAGGGCCTGTGGGAACAGTGGTATGGTCAGTCGATTGATGAACTCCTTATAAGCGAGGGCATCGCCACCGATGGGCCGAGCCGGGATCGTCTTATCCAGCAGGTTCATCAAACACTCCTTCTCGCCGCTGATCAGCAACTTAAGAAAGCTGAGGGTGACTATAGCCCCGATCCAAACGTTGTTCGTTTTCCACCGATTGCGGATAAGGAATCGAAGGTCGGTAAGATCACTTTGACGAAACTGTTCGAACGCTGGGAGCGCGATCACCTCGCAAATGGCGGGGCACCTAAGACGCCCGCAGATTTCCTCCAGAAGATTGAAGACTTCAAGGCCTATCTAAAGCACGATGACGCGACCCGAGTGACCGGCTTGAATGTTGCCGATTACTGCGAGTTTCTTCGGCATGAACGGCGTATTGCCGCAAAGACGGTCAGCACCAAGTACCTTACCGCGATCCGTGTCATCTATCGAGTCGGCTTAGCCAAGTCCTTGTTGACGTCTGATCCTACCGCCAACATCAAGGTTTCGGTACCGAAGCCTGTCAAGGAGCGTTCCAAGGGCTTCACCGACGAAGAAGCAGTGGCTATTCTCACGTGCGCTCTAAGCGATCCAGAGAGGCTTGGCAGAATGACCGAACTGAATAAGCTGGCCTGCCGGTGGGTGCCTTGGATATGCGCGTATACAGGCGCACGGGCGGGTGAGATTACGCAGCTCCGCCGTCAAGATGTGTCGCAACAATATGGCCATCCGTTCCTCATGGTCACGCCTGAGGCCGGAAGTGTGAAGACGGGCGAATACCGGATGGTGCCTATCCATCCTCACCTAGTTGAACTTGGGCTCCTTGAATGGGTGGCGAGCAGACCGCACGGTCCTCTCTTCTATCCTGAGCTACTCTCAGGCACGAAGGCCCAGTCGGCTACGATTATCTCTAGGGAAAGCCTCTACAAGATTGCCATGCACTCCGACAGACCCGAGGCCAAGCATCTATGGAACTGGGTCGCCCGAGTTGTGCTGCCCGCAATCCGACGGGACGACCTACCGACCGTGGGTGCGGGGCATGTTGTCTCTGGGGAGACTTCTGAGGACGAGGTTATCTTCAAGGCCATAGAAGTGATGAAGCGCAGGATGGACCGCCTAGCTGCCGAACAGGAGAAGGCCAAAGCTATTATCGATGGCCTCCTGAGTTGCACGACGGTCAGCGAGTATCGTTAGCATCACCACCGATGGTCATCACTAGGCACCATAGGCCACATAGGTGGTACACAGGCGCTTGACGAGACTCGCGAAAAAGCCCAGAAATGCGGTATTTTTAGCGCCAATCCATCGAGTTCAAATCTCTCTAGCAGCACCAGCTCCACCCCCCGGAAAACACTCATTTTTTAGCTTTTTGGCCTTTTGCACCGTTCTGATCTTGGCATTCCTTACATGGACAGAATGCCTTGTCCTGACCCGAAAACCGTTAGCATCGCCTCCCGACAAAATCTCTTAGTTGAATTTGTTTATATTTTATTTGCACAATAAGTTGTAAAATCCGGCAATTGATACTGCCATGATCGCTACAAGTGCATGAAAACGAAGCTAGGGGGAAAAGGGTTGTCAGTCGTTGTAACAATCATGAACATGAAGGGAGGGGTCGGAAAGACGACTACGACAGTCAATCTGGCCGGCGTTCTCTCATCGTTTAACATATTCGGAAAACCAGCCCTCAAGGTATTGGCAATCGACTACGACCCTCAGTTCAACCTTTCACAAGCATATCTCCCGGCAAAGGAGTATTTTGCGGCCGAAGCGGCGCGAAAGACAACCTTAGCTATTTTAATGGACAGTGGTGTTGCACTTAATCCATATCAGTTGCAGGTTCCTGGGAACCACAGCCCGCCTAGTGTGAAGAGCCTTGCCACAAGTATATTTAAATTCCAAACCAGCTGCCTTGACCTGATTCCGTCTACCCTTGACCTTATGTATGTTGCACTCGGTCAAGCTACAACAAACACGAAACCAATAGAAGAAAGATTTGAGAAATTTATAGATGAATGTCGAACAATTTATGATTTAATACTTATAGACTGCCATCCAGCCGGTTCACTATTCACCAAAACCTCACTGCTAAATTCAGACTTTGTTTTAATACCAGTCGTGCCGCAAAAATACGCGGTCCGAGGCATTGGCCTCATGATGGAATTCATAAAGGCCAAAAAGGCGGGCTCCAAGAGTCCAGAGCCACTCATTCTATTTAACTCTACCGCCCGCGCAGGGGTTTCCGCGGAGGAGTCGTCCATACGCGCAGATGCCAAATATGCGCCCTTTTGTTTAGCTTCTACCTTGAAATGGTATAAAGCCTTCGGAGAGCCAGAAGGCGGGAATGGTTTTGTGTGGCGCAGCACCAAACCATATAGTACCTCAGCATTCCAAAACCTTTTAACCGTTGCTCGCGAATTCAGAACGAAGGTTGGTAAATGATTCAGTCGTCGCGATATAGATCGTTCCTGAGAACCCTTTACACAGCTATTTTGCAGTCGAACCTAAGTGCCAGCGATCTCCGTCAGCTGGGGGAAGAACTTCGACGCGGGCGTCTCCCAGATGAGTTGGCATATATGCTCGATAAAGCGAGCGATCACTTCCAGGCCGCAAATAGACGAGACGACCGAGACGACCTCGCTCACGAAGCTGAACGGATGATCAAGGACAGGAAAATTCCAAGGTCGGCTCTTCTAAACGTAATTAGAAGTTTCGATGATCCGTCATTATCAGCGGGGAGCAGTGCATCGTCCGTTCGTACTATCCTGGATCGATTTTTCGATAACGCTACAGACAGCCAAGCAAAAAAACTTTTGGACACATTGTCATCCCTAAGCGCTCCTGATCCCTATCTCAAAGGCATATCGGAATCGCGCGAGTGATGTCGACGCTTCCCCAGATACTAAAGTCCGTCGATTGGCATGCCAATATTGACTCTGCCTTTGCAGATGCCCAAAGCCTTCAACAGTTGGAAAACGCGCTCTACAGAATTGCCATTTGGTCGCATCAGCTGGAAATCGCCGATCAGGCCAACCCCGCACTTTGCTTCGTGCGAGAAATGCAGGTGGCCGCGCAGCAGGGGGCGGCACTTATTGGGCTGTGCCTGTATAAATCCGCAGCAGCAGCTGCACGGACGATCGTTGAAACCTGCCTATATTATACTTTCTTTCGCACTCACCTGGAAGAACTATCAACCTTAGTTCGCGTTGAGAAGTACTATACATCGAAGTCTGAAATATTAGATTATCACAAAATTCATACTGAGAGCTTTGTTTCATATCAGGAAGCTTTCGGATTGATAGGCAACTTAGAACAGTGGTATTCGAGAGTATCTGCCGTGGTTCACGGTCAAATTCCTGGAGCGTGGAACAACCATGCAGCTTTGGATCAAATCTCGTATGATAGTACTACCCACGCCCTCGCGGTCGAGACCATTACAACCGCTGAGCGATTAGTTCATGAGTTACTTTTATGCACAACCGGCCAACGTTTGTGGTCGAGTTTTGCACCGGACGCTAAAAAACAAATTCTAAAGGGCTTGGCGGGTGACAAGCGTAGCCTTCTTGGCCTAGATTTTAAGTGAGTTTGTAAAAATTGCTTGTCCTTGTTGCGTTCTCGGTACTGTTCGGGGATTCAATTCTCTGCAGCCATTCGACTATGCGGTGCTGGTTGGTCCATTCGACGCCATTCCAGCAGCAGCTTTCCAGAAGCTCGCCGGATTTCGCAAAGAACAAGCGTATAACTGGCAGATCCTCGTTGGACTATATAGCACAACCCTTTTTTCCACCCACCCCCCAATCAAACCTTCTCCGTCTTCTTAACCTTCACCTTCGGCTCCACAGGCGCATCCGGCGTCGGGGCCAGCAGTTTGCGCAGGGTCGCGATCTTGTCCTTGACCAGCGGTCGGAAGCGGGTAGCGCGGTAGGGCATGTCGGCGGCGCCGTAGCCTTCGGGGCCGTCGTCGTTGCCGCGGTGGATCTCTTCGAGCTTCACGCCGATGAAGTTGCCGTCGACATAGTGCGAGTATTCGCCGACCCAGCGGATCGTGTAGATCGTCCCCTTGCGGATCAGCTGGTCGATGCTGACATGCTTGAACTTGTCATCGATACAGACGACCTTCTGGCCCACATGGAAATCGTAGCTCACTCTCATCTCCTTGAAGCGACGCTCCTGCATCGCCTGTCGTCTGGCGCCAAGCATATTCGCATATGCACCGGCTCGTAAATGCAAAGCGCATGATGGCGGTCGATTTATGATCATGCCGGGAGAGATCGCGCGCGACAGCCGGGTTTGACGGCATGACGTTGGCGGCATTGAGTTGACGGCTGGGCAGTCTCAAAAAATTTCCACTCCCCTGTCGGCTTTGCCTCTCGCCATCCGTCCTTGGAGCATTCCAATCTGCGAAAGGAGCACCCCATGTCCAAAATCGCCCCATGCCTGTGGTTCGCAAACGAGGCCGAGGAAGCGGCCAATTTCTATGTGTCGCTGTTTCCGGGCTCGCGCATCGACCATGTGCAGAAGAATGTCGTCGAAACACCCGGCGGCCCGGAAGGCAGCGTGCTGGTCGTCAGCTTCACGCTCGCCGGCCAGCGCTTCATGGCGCTGAATGGCGGCAGGCGCTTCGACTATACCCATGCGATCTCGCTGGAGGTGGATTGCGACGACCAGGCCGAGGTGGACCGGCTCTGGGACGGGCTTTCCGCCGGCGGCGCCATCGAGCAATGCGGCTGGCTGAAGGACCGCTACGGCGTCTCCTGGCAGATCGTCCCGAAAGTGGTGGCGCAGATGCTGGCCGACCCCGACCCAGCCAAGGCCGCCCGCGTGCTGCAGGCGGTCATGGAGATGATCAAGCTCGATATTGCCGGCCTGCAGGCGGCCTATCACGGATAGTTCGCAACGATCAGGACCTATCCGTCTCAGACCCGCTCTCTGCGCAGCCGCGCGATCGCCTCGAGCTGCAGGGCCTTTTCGCCGAGCTGCATCAGCTCGATGCGGTTACCTTCGGGATCGGCGATCCAGGCCTGGTAGTTGTGATCGACGCCGAGCTGCTTTTCGGAGGTGAGCGCGACGCCCTTGGCCATCAGCTCCGCAATCGCGCCGTCGATATCGTCGACTTCAAGGCAGAGATGATTGAAGCCGACATTGGCGAAGGGCGGCGTGCTGTCGCCGACGGCATCGGGAAACAGCTCGAGATATTGCGTATCGGTGATGCGCAGATAGACGATCCAGAGGCGGCCGTCCTGCTCCAGCCGGAACATCTCCTCGAAGCCGAGCTTGTTGACGTAGAAATCGAGCGACCGCTCGATATCCCTGACGCTGACGGCGACGTGGCCGATCGATTTCACATGCTTCACGCGCAATTCCTCCTCTTATGTCTGTCTCCCTGACCGGAGCCATCGGGCTCCGGCAATCTCGTCTCGACCATGGGGAACAGAAGGCTGCGGGATCGTCAAGGCCGTTCAGCCGCCGCGCACCACCGGCGGGAAGCACACCCGTCCCGAAACGCTCCAATGCAACCGCCACTCACCGCCGTGCGGGTCAGATTGACGCATAGCGTCATTTATAGTTTCCCGTTTCTTAACCGCGCAGAGGCCTCGCCCATTGATGCATCTTGCGCGGAATCATCGGCAGGCCTACCGTCGCGTCTTAACGTAAGTAGGTGTAATTGTTGGTGTATTTCAATAAAGGGTTGCGTCGCCGTGCCGGCGCTTGCGGATGTCGATGATGGGATTAATTTATCGGCTATTCAGCAGCAGGACGGCGAAATCCATGGAACAATCCCGGCGTGCCCGCATCGATCTTCCGGCTCAGAATTACACAGCCATCTATGCGCTCAGCGACATCCACGGCTGCCATGACGAGCTGATCGAGGCCGAGAGGCGCATCGTCGCGGATGCCGCCAAAATTCCCGGCCGCAAGCTCCTGATGTTCCTCGGCGACTACGTCGATCGCGGCCCAAGATCGAGCCACGTGCTGCAACATTTGTGCGAGCCGCCGCCCGCGGGCTTCGACCGCTATAGCCTGCTGGGCAATCACGACGACGTCTTCCTGAAATTCCTCGACGATCCGCGCGCCAACAGGGATTGGCTGGAATATGGCTCAGGCCCGACGCTCGCCTCCTATGGCATCGACGTGAACTATCTGCTGGGGCAAGAAGGCAGAAGCCTCGAGGAACTCGGCGAGGCCGCCCGGCGCGCCATTCCGCCGGCGCATGTCAAATTGCTGCGCTCGCTGCCGGTCGCCGTCACTGTCGGTTCCATCATCTTCGTTCATGCCGGCATCCAGCCGAACATATCGCTGGCGGGGCAGACCGATGACGACCTGATCTGGATCCGCGAGCCGTTCCTCTCGCAAGGCCCGCAATTGCCGGTGCTGGTGGTGCATGGCCACACGCCAAGCACGCGTCCGGTCTTCGGCAACGGCCACATCGGCATCGACACCGCCGTTTCGATGGGCGGAACCCTGACGATCCTCAAGATTGCCGACGGCCAGCCGACGATCCTCTAGGCGAGCATTCGGCACGAATAGAAAAGGGGCCTCGGCATAGACCGAGGCCCCTTTTTTTCATTTCGTCGGCGCCTGTTATTCCGCGGCCATGGCCGGCGGCAGATGGTCCACGGCGTCGTTGCTTTCCTGCGGCTTGTCCACCAGCGGCTCGGCCGATTTCTTCTTTGGCTCGCGGCCGAAGAACAGGGCATAGCCCGCCGGCAGCACGAAGATGGTCAGCACTGTGGCCACCAGGATGCCGCCCATCATGGAGTAGGCGAGCGGCCCCCAGAAGACGCCGCGCGAGATCGGGATCAGCGCCAGAACCGCCGTCAGCGCCGTCAGCACGATCGGCCGGAAGCGTCGCACGGCCGCGCCGATGATCGCTTCCTTCCGGTCCATGCCCACCGCGATATCCTGGTCGATCTGGTCGACGAGGATGATCGAGTTTCGGATGATGATGCCGAGCAGCGCGATGACACCGAGGATCGCCACGAAGCCGAACGGCGCGCCGCTGATCAAAAGAGCACCTGCCGCACCGATGATGCCGAGCGGGCCGGTGGCCAGCACCAGCATCGCCTTGCCGAAGTGCTGCAGCTGCGCCATCAGGAGCACGACGATGATGATCAGCATGATCGGTGCCTTGGCGGCGATCGAGGCCTGGCTTTCGGCGCTGTCTTCGGCACCGCCCTGGATCTCGATCTTGTAGCCGGCCGGCAGGCTGTTCCGAAGGTCGGCCATGTCGTTGTAGAGCTTGGCCGTGACATCGGTCGACTGCACGTTGTCGGGCAGCGTCGCCCGCACCGTGATGGTCGGCAGGCGGTCACGGCGCCATTCGATGCTCTGCTCCATGACGGGCTCGATCTTGGCGACCTGCGACAGCGGCACGAAACCACCGCTATCGGTCGGGATATAGATCGAGTTGACCGAGGTCAGCAGATGACGGCTGGCGGCCGGCTCCCTGACGACGATGCCGACTGTCTCCTCGCCCTCGCGGTAATTGTCGAGAGTGGCACCGGACATGGTGGCCTGCAGCATCTGGCGGATGCGCTGCGAGGTGACGCCGAGAGCGCGGGCGCGGTCCTGGTCGATCACCAGCTTCATCGCCGGCACCGGCTCGAGCCAGTCGTCATGGATGGCGCCAAGCAGCGGGTTCTGGGCGAAGCGCTGCCTCACCTCGTCGGCGATGTGGCGAACCTCCTGCCGGTCCGGACCCATGACGCGGAGCTGCACCGGCCAGCCGGTCGGCGGACCAAGGAACAGGCGGTCGACCTTGCCGCGGACCGTGGGGAAGTCGGCGGCAAGAATGCCGCGCAGCTTGGTAATCAGCCGTTCGCGCGCGGGCTCGTCCTTCGCCATGACCAGCATCTGGGCATAGTTCGGATTGGTGAGCTGCTGGTCGAGCGGCAGGAAGAAGCGCGGCGCGCCCTGGCCGACATAGGTGGCGACGAAGCGCTTGTCCGGATCATCGGCCACGCGCGCCTGCAGCGCCTGCGCCTGCCGTTCGACCTCCTTGATGCTGGTGCCTTCCGGCAGCCAGAGATCGACGAGGATTTCCGGGCGAGACGACTGCGGGAAGAAGTTCTGCGGGATGAACTGGAAAGACCACAGGCTGCCGACGAAGGCGGCGATCGTCAGAAGCAGCACGATGACGCGATGACGCACGGCCCAGGCCACCGACGAGCGCAGGCGGCGATAGAAGCGCGTGTCGAAGACATCGTGATGCTCGCCGACATGGTGGCGCTGCTTCAGGATCATGTAGCCGAGCCAGGGTGTGAAATAGACCGCGACGAACCACGAGATCACCAGCGCAATGCCGACGACGTAGAAGAGCGTGCGGACATATTCACCCGCCGTCGAGGCGGCGAAACCGACCGGAATGAAGCCGGCGGTGGTGATCAGCGTGCCGGTCAGCATCGGGAAGGCGGTCGAGGAATAGGCAAAGCTTGCCGCATCGAGCTTGGCAAGCCCCTCCTCCAACTTGCGCTCCATCAGTTCGACGACGATCATGGCGTCGTCGACCAGAAGACCGAGCGCGATGATGAGAGCGCCGAGCGAGATGCGCTGCAGATCGATGCCGAGCTCGTACATGATGGCGAAGGTCGCCGCGAGCACGAGCGGAATGGCGATGGCGATCACCAGGCCGGAGCGCCAGCCGATCGACAGGAAAGAGACGATCAGCACGATCACCAGCGCCTCGCCGAGCGCATGCATGAACTCGCTGATGGCGTCGGTCACGACCTCAGGCTGATTGGAAACCTGATCGACCTGCACGCCGACCGGCAACGAGGCAGTAAAGCGCTTATAAGTCTCTTCTACCGCCGCGCCAACGTCCGTCACCTTGTTGCCATTGGCCATGACAACGCCGAGCTGGACACTCTCATGACCGTTATAGAGGAACTTGGCCGTATAGGGATCCTGCAGACCGGCGCTTACCGTGGCGATGTCGCCGAGACGCGTCACCTGGCCGCCGGCGGTGAGCCGGAGGTTCTTAATATCCTCGATCTTGTTGACGTCACCCTCGACCGAGATACGCACGGAGCGCGTGCTGGTGTCGACGGTGCCGGCCGGATCGACATTGTTCTGGCCGACAATGGCGTTCTGCAGCGCGGTCAGCGTCAGACCACGCTCTGCCAGCACCTTGGAGGAGACATCGATATAGATCTGCTCGGGCTGATCGCCAATGATCACGGCCTTCTCGACGCCTGGCGTTGCGAGCAGCATGTCTCGCGCCTGGATCGCGAATTTCTTCAGCTCGGGATAGCTGTAGCCGTCGCCGCTGATCGAATGCAGGGTGATATAGGTATCGCCGAATTCATCGTTGAAATAGGGGCCTTGCAGGCCGGACGGCAGCGTATTGGCGATGTCGCCGACCTTCTTGCGCACCTGATAAAAGGCATCCTTCACCTGTGCGGTGTTGGTGTCGCCCTTGATCTGCACGGTGGTGATGGCAAAGCCGGCGCGGGTATAGGATTTGACCCAATCGAGATGCGGCGTTTCCTGCAGCTTGCGCTCGATCTTGTTGACCACCTGGTCTTCCATATCCTGCAGCGAGGCGCCGGGCCAGATGGTCTGCACGACCATGACGCGGAAGGTGAAGTCCGGATCCTCCTTCTGGCCCATATGGGTCAGGCCGAAGGCACCGGCGATGATGATCAGCGCGAACAGGAAGCGCGCGATGCTCGGATGGGCGATCGCCCAACGCGACAGGTTGAAAGGCTTCTTCTCTTCCGAGGTGCTGTTGATAGTCATGGTCTCGCCCCTCGATCCGCTTAGCGCACGATATCGGCAGCGGCCGTCACGGCGCCGCCATTGGTCGCGGCCGATACCTGCTGGGCATCCGGCACCTTGACCTTCATATTCTCGGTCATGAATTGCGTACCGGCGGCAACCACGACATCGCCGGCCTTCAGGCCGTCGGCGATACGTACGCCGTCATCGGCAAAATCGGCGACCTTGACGTTGCGGGAATGCACGGCGCCGGCGCTGCGGTCAACCAGCCAGACGATCTGCTGGCCGTCCTTCTGGGCAAGCGCGCTCAGCGGAACGGAGACGTAAGGTTGGGTATTACCGGCCTCAGCCTCGATCGTTGCGGTCATGCCAAGCAGCACGCGTTGATCGCTCGGCAGGCTGACACGCACTGCAAAGGTCCGTGACTGCGCATCGGCGCTGCCCGCGACTTCACGCACCTTGCCGTCGAGCACCAGCGCATCGTCGGACCAGAAGCGCACTTTGACGTCCTTGCCGACCTTGAATTGCGCGATATCCATTTCCGGCACAGCGATCAGCACTTCCTTCTCGCCGTCGACAGCGACGGTGATAACGGGCGTGCCGGAGCTGACGACCTGACCGACATCGGCATTGACGGTTGTCACGATGCCGTTCATGTCCGAGGTCAGATCGCTATAGGCAACCTGGTTTTTCGCCTCAGTCAGCGCCGACACGGCGGAATCCCGCGTCGAAACGGCCTGATCATAGGAAAGCTCGGCCTGTTCAAGCTGCGACTTCGACCCGACGCTCTTGTCGAAGAGCTGCTGGGCACGGTTGCGGGCAAGCGCCGTCGTCTGCACTTGCTTTTCAGCCGAATCGAGATCCGCCTGCGAGCGGCGCACCGCAAGGGCGTAATCGGTAGAGTCGATGCGGGCGAGTACATCGCCGGGCTTCACCTTCTGGCCGATGTCCACCTTGCGCTCGACGATCTTGCCGCTGACGCGGAAGCCGAGGTTCATATCCGTCCGTGCCTTGACCGAGCCGGAATAGTCGAGCTTGCGCGTCGTATCCGCCTGCGCGATCTCGACCACCTTGACCGGCCGGATCACCTCCGCCGCCTCTTCCTTCTTCTCGTTGCAGCCGGAAAGCGTGAGGCCAACAGCGGCAATGAATGCAGCGCCGGCTATGGATCGTATCGTAGTGGTCGTCAGCGAACGCATGTCGCTCTCCTTAGTCAAACGGAATGCAAGCACGGCCGATCATTCGGCACGCGGACTGCTATTTCTTCAGCGCCCTGATGGCGAATTCGATAAGGTCTTCGGGTTCGGCCCGGTTCGGCTTGCTAAGACTTTGCGCGACCATCTGCGGATGGCAGAGGATAGTCGTCGCCGCGCCGAAGCATTTCGATGCAACATAGGGGTCCTGTTCAAGAAATTCGCCGGCAGCGATACCCTCAGCGATGATCTCGGCTATCAAATCATGAATACGATCGATAAACTTTTCGATGACGTGCCAATCGTGCTCGATGGCAATGACCACCATCTCATGCACCTTCTGCTCGTCGAGCATGTTCTCGCAGGTCTGCTTGTATTGCGCATAGACATAGGCATGCAGCCGGTCGGAGGCACTGATCGGGCGGCGGCGGATTTCCAGCGCCATCTGGTAGCTGTATTCAAGCATCCGGCCGCAAACGGCCTGGCGAATTTCAGTCTTTGAAGCAAAGAAGCGGTAGATATTCGCCGTGGACATGCCGAGGTCGCGAGCGATGTCGGCGACTGTCGTCTTGGCGTAGCCGTAATGGCGAAACAGCCTTTCGGCTGCGTCGAGGATTTTTGTGATGTTTTCCTGACGCGCCGGATCGGCGCTGACATCGGAAAGATCAAGCATGGTTTACTTTCGATTTACGAGTGACGATTTTCAATTTTCATCACTCGTAAACCATAAGACCACACCTGTCAAGAAACCGCACCGGCAACCGGACGGTTGAAACAGCGGTTGTGATCCGGTGTCAGGCACCCAGAATATGGGGACGGAAACGACGGACGCTCAGCAAGCCGACAATCAGGAATGCAATCAGCAGCACCGCCTGAACAGCCAGAAGCGGCGGCTCGTTCCCCTTTGGCGCCAGCGCGTTCAGCGCAGGGATCTTCTGGAAGGATTGGACGATCAGGACGACGCAATTGAGGTAGTGCATGAACAGGCTGCCGACGATAAAGACGAGCCGCCAGATGCCGGTCATCTGAAACTTATAACGCGCGAGCGCCGTGGGAATGAAGATCAGAACCGAGATGATGCCGAATATGATGCCCGGTGTCACGCCGTTAAAGGGAAAGAGAAACCCGGTCAGGCTCGTCAGCAGGATTGTGACCATGTAAACGAGCGTCGACCGTTCGTGACGGTCGCCGGTGATCAATCCCTGCGCGACGACAACGCCGGCGACGATCGCAATCAGACTGATGATGACGTGAATCCAGGTCAGTGCGGACATGTGAACAATCTCCCTCGCGCAGGACATTTCCGCGACAAGCGTAGTTCGGCGCGATAATGAGGGATTGTAGATTTATGCGTGAAACCGCGCCTTCCCATCGCAAGGCAAGGAAATACCGCCGGACCGCACGTAGCCTTGCCGACCTTGCAGTATAGCCAATACTTATGAGGCCGCCGGCTCTTTGAATTGGCGATGCAACGGCATCCCTTCTATTCATCCGATGAATGGCCGGATCGCGAGACGAAATGTCGAGAGCGCTGTCAGTTATGCGATTGATAAATAACCGGCCGTTATGACCGGCCCTTGTCTGGCTCTCGATAAGACACTCCCGCTCCCCTTATGAAATCCTCTGGAGGAGGAGCCTACGCGCATCCGCAGTTGACGCGGTTGAGCGAGAACCAAGCGCGGAACGAACAGGGAGGAAAATCAGGGATGAGCACCAATTATGGCGATGTCCGTCGAGATACGGGCACAGGGACGAACGTCACCGATAGACCGGCCTTATGGTCAACCATAAAAGCGGGTTTGATCGGTGGGATCGCGGGCGGCGTCCTGATCTGGATATATGAGGCGATCGTCTGGGTCGGCATCCAGCAACTGATGCCGCTGGCGGGCATTCCCCGCAATGCCACGGGCCTTGTATTCGGCAAGGGCGTACAGGAATCCCTGGGACTGACGGCCTATTTTCTCGGCACGGCAATTCATTTCTCTTTCGTTTTTGCCTGGGGCATCGCCTTTGCCTGCATCTGGCCATACTTCCGGCGTCGCGGCTATGAGGCGACCTTCGTGGCGCTCTTCTACGCTGTCGTGATCTGGATCGTGATGCATGCGGCGATCATGGTCGCCACCACGGATCATCCCAACTACTTCGATCCGATGGTCGTCATCGGTGGCTTCATGTCGCACTTCTTCTACACCGTGCCGCTAGCCCTGATCGTCAAACGACGCCTTGCAGCGGAAACCGGCTCGTAAGACCACCAATACCCGTTGGTGTGCAGAAATAGGCCACCTTGCCATCACGGGTAGCGTTCGACAGGCTCTTCGCATCGAGAAGAGCCTGTCGAATCATTGGATTTAAAGCCTAGGCGAGGCGCACGTCCAGCGAGATCGGCACCGAGGCCAGCGCCTTGGAGACCGGGCAACCGGCCTTGGCCTTGTTGGCAAGCTCGGTGAACTTGGCCTCGTCGGCACCGGGAACCTTGCCCGTCAGCGTCAGGTGGATCGCGCTGATGGCAAACCCGCCTTCGACGCTTTCAAGCGTGACCTTGGCCGTCGTTTCCATGCTCTCGGCGGTGAAGCCCGCCTCATTCAAGATCAGCGACAGCGCCATGGTGAAGCAACCCGCATGCGCCGCGCCGATCAGCTCCTCCGGATTGGTGCCCGCGACGCCTTCGAAGCGGCTGGCAAAGCCGTAGGGATAATGGTTGAGCGCGCCGCTCTGGGTCGAGATCTGGCCCTTGCCGTCCTTAAGACCGCCGGACCACTGGGCCGAACCTGTGCGATTGATCTGCATACCGTCCTCCTTGTCGTTGATTGAGCGTCGGGAAAAAGGGGCCTTGCCCTCCCGGCAATGGCCGATGGGGAACCGCCTTCTGGCAGCCCCAATCAGCAATATAGTGTTCTATCCGTCGATGACGACAGCGCGGTAACGGCGAGCCCACCGCTGCCTTGAAAAGACGCGCTGTTTTCTTCCCGGAGGATCCAAAATGGCGCATCCACCCTTTCCAGTCGCGCAAGTCAGTTGACAAATCATCATACCAGGGAATTGCCTGTGTATGATGATTGTAGTAAGGTGTTTTCGACTGCGAGGAGCGGGGAAGAGATAGTTGGATTCGTTTGAACGGCAAGAGCATGGCTTGGTCGATCGGCCGGAACGCCGCCCGCGCGTGCGCCGGAACGTGACGGCGGCGATTGCCGAAGATATCTGCTCCGAACGCTATCCATCGGGCTCGGCCCTGCCGCGTGAAAACGATCTCTGCGAGCTCTATGGCGTCAGCCGCACCGTCATCCGCGAATCCCTGAAGATCCTGGAATCCAAGGGCCTGGTGCGCGGCAAGCCCCGCATCGGCACCACCGTCTGCGACAAGGATGACTGGAACATCCTCGACCAGGACGTGCTCGAATGGATGGGGCCTTATATTGCCGAATTCGATATTCTCGGCAGCATCCTCGAGGCGCGCCGCACCATCGAGCCTGTCGCGGCCGAATACGCCGCCGAGCGCGCTACCGCCCAGGAGATCGCCGATCTCGACCGGGCCTGGCGGCAGATGTGCGAGTCCGGCGACGATCCGGAACGCTTCACCGAAGCCGATGTGATGTTCCATACGGTGCTCTTGGGCGCCAGCCACAACCAGGTGTTCCGCCGCCTGTCGAGTGCCATCCATGCCGGCCTCAAATACGCACTGCACGCCTCGAATGTCGCCGCCGACAGCCGCGATGAGGCGATCGCCGTGCATGGCGAGCTGGTGGAGGCACTGCGCCTGCGCAACGGCATTGCCGCGCGCGACTGCACCCATCGCCTGCTGGACCTTGCCGCTCGCGACCTTGCCGCCGGAAAGGCGACGGGACGAGCGGAGAAAAGCAGGACCTGAAAACCCGAGATCCGCGGCCTTCCGCCGCCGATGTGACCAAAGAGCCGAAACGGAAGCATTCCCATGAAAATCACCAAACTGACGACCTATATCGTGCCGCCGCGCTGGATGTTCCTGAAGATCGAAACTGACGAAGGCATCGTCGGCTGGGGCGAACCGGTCGTCGAAGGCCGTGCATTGACCGTCCAGGCCGCCGTGCACGAGCTGGAAGACTATCTGATCGGCAAGGATCCCTTCCTGATCGAGGACCATTGGAATGTCATGTACCGCGCCGGCTTCTATCGCGGCGGCGCCGTCCACATGAGCGCCATTGCCGGCATCGACCAGGCGCTGTGGGACATCAAGGGCAAGGCGCTCGGCCAGCCGATCCATTCGCTGCTCGGCGGCCAGGTGCGTGACAAGATCAAGGTCTATTCCTGGATCGGCGGCGACCGTCCTTCCGACGTTGCCAACAACGCCAAAGAGGTCGTCGCTCGCGGCTTCAAGGCGATTAAGCTCAACGGCTGCGAGGAAATGCAGATCGTCGACACCTACGACAAGGTGGAAAAGGCAGTCGAGACCATCGCCACTATCCGCGAGGCAATTGGCCCCTATGTCGGCATCGGCGTCGATTTCCACGGCCGAGTCCATCGCCCGATGGCCAAGGTTCTCGCCAAGGAGCTGGAACCCTACAAGCTGCTGTTCATCGAAGAGCCGGTACTCTCCGAAAATCGCGAAGCCTTGAAGGAAATCGCCAATCATTGCTCGACGCCGATCGCGCTTGGCGAACGGCTCTTCTCGCGCTGGGACTTCAAGCAGGTCCTGTCGGACGGCTATGTCGACATCCTTCAGCCCGACCTTAGCCACGCCGGCGGCATCACCGAATGCCGCAAGATCGCGGCGATGGCGGAAGCCTATGACGTGGCGCTGGCGCCGCATTGCCCGCTCGGTCCGATCGCTCTTGCCGCCTGCCTGCAGGTCGACGCCGTCAGCTACAATGCCTTCATCCAGGAACAGAGCCTCGGCATCCACTACAACAAGGGCAACGACATCCTCGATTACATCTCCAACAAGGAAGTCTTCCACTATGCCGACGGCTTCGTCTCGATCCCGCAAGGCCCCGGCCTCGGCATCGAAGTGGACGAAGCCTACGTCATCGAACGCGCCAAGGAAGGCCATCGCTGGCGCAACCCGGTCTGGCGTCATGAGGATGGCAGCGTAGCGGAGTGGTAGGTCGCTGATATTTTTGGAGGAGTGGGTGTCAGGGACCGCCGTCTCTCATGTGACGCACCTCTGATACCCCCTCTGTCACTTCGTGACATCTCCCCACATTGGGGAAGATCGTTGGGAGCTTGCCGCTCGTTACCCGCAAAACAACAAGCGGCATTTTCAACAGGCTCGATGCTTGCTCAAGCCGAGAGAGTTCCGCGAGTTGCCAATCTCCCCCTTTATGGGGGAGATGTCACGCCAGTGACAGAGGGGGTGCCGCACTCTCCACGAACGCGGAAGCCAACCACCCCAATCCCCACCCCAAAATAAAATACGCCTGCGGTATCGGCGCAGATACCGCAGGCGCGTCATGCGTCTCACAAACCCCCAGGGAGACGCATTCCCGGAGCACGATCAAACGAAAGAGTGGAGTAACTTTCAGATCATGCCCAAGCTTAAAAGTCCGATGCTATTCCCGCTCGCCCGTGAAGTTCAGGAGGAGCTGGAAGATGTTGACGAAGTTCAGGTAGAGCGACAGGGCGCCAAAGACGGCGAGCTTCTGCGAGGTCTCCTGATCGTGGTTCTCGGCATATTGTTCCTTGATGTTCTGCGTATCCCAGGCGGTCAGGCCGACGAAGACCACGATGCCAATGATCGAGATGGCGAACTGCAGCGCGCTGGAGCCCAGGAAGATATTGACGACGCTGGCGATGACGACACCGAACAGGCCCATCATCAGGAACGAGCCGATATTGGCGAGATCACGCTTGGTCGTATAGCCGTAGAGGCTGGTCGCGCCGAACATGGTGGCGGCGATGAAGAAGGTCCGCGCGATACTGGTGCCGGTGAAGACCAGGAACACCGATGCAAGCGACAGGCCCATGACGGCACAGAAGGCCCAGAACATCGTCTGCGCGGCACTCGCCGACATCGTCTGGATGCGGAACGAGAAGAACAGCACGAAGGCGAGCGGCGCCAGCATGACGACCCACTTCAGCGGCGACTGGAAGATCGGCACGTAGAGCGCCGGCGTCGTGCCGACGATCATCGCGACGATACCGGTCACCACAAGGCCAATGCCCATGTAGTTGTAGACGCGCAGCATGTGCTTGCGCAGGCCTTCGTCGAAGAGCGCCTGCGAGCCGGCAGCGGCGCCATAGCCGAAGCGCGGATTGGTCGGGTTCATAGTCGATCTCCTTTGATCAAAACTAGTAAAGGGTGCGGGCGAGCTTTTCAGCCTCGCCATCGAGTTCGTTCGCCTTGCCGCCGCCAATCAGGGCGTAGGCGACTTCGCCGATCTGCCAATAGGCAGCCTGGACGTCGTCGCGCGTGACATGGCTGACCTTCTGGACGGCGAAGTTGCCCGGACGGATGGCAAACAGTGATAATTGCCCGCCCTTGCCGGCATCGACCGTCATTTCGACGCTCGGACCGAATTCGGACGGATAGATCTGCGCATCGGTGACGCGCCAGCCTGTAGGCATCTCCGGAAGGACGATCGCCGTCGAGGCGCGGATCTCTTCCGGATTGTAGCCCGCCTGCCCAGGCTGCGACTTCATCGTGTCGCGCGTCGCGGTCGCCTGATAGGCGCGCACCGCATCGTCGACGAAAGCGGGTGCCGGAACCGATGCATTGACCTCGCTTGCCGTGAAGGCGCCGAAGGATGTATGCGCCACCCAGCCGGTCGCCATCAGCATGGCGACGGCCGCCACCCGCTGGAAGGAGCTCAGCACGCGGCCATAGGCGAGCCCACGCTCCAGCCGCCGGGCGGCCTCGCGGGTTTCCGCCCTTGCCGCCAGACCTTCACCCGCCAGCGCCATGCGCAGCTCGCCCCGCATGCTGAGATCAGCCATGACCTTGGCGGCAATCGCCGGATGCTCGGAGAGATAGGATTCCACCTCGACACGGCGCGCCACGGTCAGCTCGCCATCGACATAGGCGTCGAGATCGCTATCGATGATCGGATCAATTGTTTTCATTGCCGCCTCCGTCGATGAGCCGAAGATGCGAAATCTTGGGTGCCGTCTCCTCGAAGCTCCGGAGGCTGGCGCGGGCCCTGGCGATGCGCGACATCAGCGTTCCCATGGGAATGCCGAGCGCGGAGGCCGCCTCCTGATAGGAAAGATCCTCGATCGCCACCAGATGCAGCGCCTCGCGCTGCTCTTCCGGCAGATTGAAGAAGGCGTCGCGCACCTGGCTCAGGCGCACGGCATGGTCCTGCGAGGCCGGAAGGGCCGGCTCGAACTCGACTGCTGCCTCTTCATGGCGACGGTTCAGTGAACGCTTCTGGCGCAGGCGGTCGATATGGGCATTGTGCAGGATCGACAGCAGCCAGGTGCGCAGGTTTGCGCCACGCCGGAAACTTGCCTTGCGTTCATAGGCCTTGACCAGCGCATCATGCACCAGGTCTTCCGCCTCATCCGCATTGCGGACAAGCGAACGGGCATATCGTCTCAGCGAACCGAGCTGCCCTAAAACGTCGAATGTCCGTTTGTTGCGTTCCATACCCCAATATACGGAAGCCGGGCCGATCTTATTCCATGGCCCGACAAATATTTTTTTGCAGGCTCCTACATCAGCACGAAATCCCTGGGCTGCGGCATCGGCGGCAGGTCGGTTTCGCCGAGCGCTTCCCTGAGATTGATCTCGATCGTATCGGCGAGAGCGCCGATCGCCAAAGCGTTCGGACGATTGCCGAAGGGGTCCTCCAGCTCGTCGCCAAGCGCATCGAGGCCGAAGAAGGTGTAGGCGACCAGAGCGGCCACGAAGGGCGAACCCCAGCCCAGCGTGTCGACGAAGCCGAAGGGCAGCAGGAAGCAGAAGAGATAGGCGGTGCGATGCAGAAGCAGCGTATAGCCGAACGGCAGCGGCGTGTTGCGGATACGCTCGCAGGCCGCCTGCACCGCACCCATTTGAGCGACGCTGGCATCGAGCATTTGATATTGGATATCCGAAATTCCGCCCGCTGCCTTCAGCCGCGCCAGATCGGCCGACATCAGGCGCAGCAGGAGATCCGGTTTATTCTGAGCCGCGCGATAGAAATCGGCTTCGCTGGGCGCCAGGTGTTGCAGCACCTTGTTCTCGTCGCCGCCGGGCCGCAGATGGCAGACCAGCGCCTGCGCAAAGGCCATTGTCAACCGCAGCAAACCCTTGCGTGCCTGACGCCCGGTCTCGCCGGCAGCCTCCAGCATTAATGTCTGCCGCGCAAAGCCGCGGCTGACCTGGATGAGCAGCCCCCAGTCGCGCCGCCCTTCCCACCACCGATCGTAACAGGCGTTGTTGCGGAAGCCGAGGAAGATCGAAAGCGCGATGCCGAGCAGCGAGAAAGGCGACCCGTTGAAGGAGAGGATGACGTTCGGCCGCTCTTCATGCCCCCAGACGATCAACACCGACAGCAGGAAGATCACGACGATCTGCGGCAATATCCGTCGGACGACTGAACCGCGCACAATGAAGAAAAGCTGGAAAAGGCTCGGCCGGTCGCGGACGATCATGGTAAAAGGCACTCTCGATTGATGTCTGGCAATTGCAAAGCAATACACCAGACATCAGGAGAATAACGAGCATTTCCTGCAAAGCCGCTCTGACCGGCCCGCATTGCTAGCCGGCTCTCCTCAATTTGCCGAGGCGTTCGCTGCGACCAGCACCGGATCGGAGCGATAGTCCCCAGGGAACAAACGCTGCAGGTTTTTGACCTTCGGCAGGTCGTTGACGACGATATAGGGATAATTGGGGTTCATCGTCAGGAAGTTCTGGTGATAGCCCTCGGCGACATAGAACTGCCGCTCCGGCTCGATCTTGGTAACGATCGCCGCGTCGAAGACCTTGGCGTGATTAAGCTGCCCGATATAGGCTTTGGCGACATCAGCCTGCTCGGCGGTCATCGGGAAGATCGCAGAACGATATTGCGTGCCGCTGTCCGGCCCCTGATAGTTCAGCTCTGTCGGGTCATGGGCGACCGAGAAGTAGATCTGCAGCAGATGCCCGTAGCTGACCTTGTGCGTATCGAAGACGATCCGCACGGATTCGGCATGGCCCGTATCGCCGCCGCTCACCGTCTCGTAGTGCGCCGTATCCTTCTTGCCGCCGGCATAGCCCGAGGTGGCGCTGATCACACCGTTGACATGCTGGAACACGCCCTGCACGCCCCAGAAGCAGCCACCGGCAAGCACCGTGGTTTCCGTGCTGCCCGAGCCCGGCTTTTCATCCACGGCCGGCGCCGGAATGACGCGAGCATCTTCAGCCAAGGCGTGGCTTACGAATTGCAGTGCAACGCCGGCCAGCAACACGGCGCCAACAGCAAAGGCTGCCGGGCGGGCAACATGCGACAGGGCCTTGCGGATCGTAACTTTCGATGAAACCGTCATGATGATCTCCTCTCGACCGCGATTATAAATTCTCTGGTCACAAGGAGATACGGGAGGACAGGGTTTTTTGTTACACACGCCCGCGTGAAACACCGAAACGTGATGCTGCGCCAGGCCAGCCGAGTCAGTACGACAGCTCAGTAGTGCGGCGGCTTTGTAATGGCCGGCGCATCCATCGTCTGCTCTTCCAGCGTCAGGAAACGCTCGGCCAGCCGGTCGAGCTTCAGCCTCGTCTGCTCGACCACTTTCCATTGTTCCGCCACCTGGTCGGACAATTCCTCGATGGTCTTTGCCTGATAGGCCACCAGCTCTTCGAGCGTGGTGATGCGGCTTTGTTCGTCTGACATCTCTGTTCCTCTTTCGGCAGCGATCTATATCACCCGAACCGCCGGCGTATAGTCTTTCAATTAGGCATATGACAGGCACCGGCGCCATTTGACGAATATATGACAAAACTGGAAAACAGGTGAAAAGACCCGTTACCTAACTGACATCGGGGCCTTCTAAAGAGATCGGCAAGAAGCGCCGGTTTTGAAGGATATTCCCTCCACAAGCGCTCTCTTTCAAGATTTCCGGAGAAGCGCCTTGAAGATCATCCAGATCACCGACACGCATTTGAGCCCGAACAAGCCGCATTTCAACGGCAATTGGGAGCCGCTGGCGCGGTGGATCGAAGCAGCTGGCGCCGATCTCGTCATCCATACCGGCGATCTCAGCGTCGATGGCGCCGACAAGGACGAAGACCTCACCTTTTCCATGGACCTGATGCGTCAGGTCTCCGTGCCGATGTTGATCGTGCCCGGCAATCATGATGTCGGTCATTTGCCGGGCTCCTACCAGCCCGTCAATCCCGAGCGTCTGGAGCGCTGGCGCCGTCTCGTCGGCCCGGACTACTGGGCGAAGGACGTGGACAACTGGCGGCTGATCGGCCTCAACAGCCTGCTGATGGGCTTTGAAGACGCCGAAGAGCAGAAGCAGTTCGATTGGCTGCAGGAGACGCTCGAAAGCCGCGGCGACCGCCGCGTGGCGCTCTTCGCCCATAAGCCGCTGTTCGTCGATGCCCCGGACGAAGGCGACACCGGCTATTGGAGCGTTCGCCCGGTGCAGCGCCGCCGTCTCTACGATCTGATATCAGCCCACGACGTCGCCCTGCTCGGCAGCGGCCACCTGCACTGGACCTGGGAAGGCCGCTTCAACGATACGGCGCTAGTCTGGGCGCCGCCCGCCGCCTTCATCCTCGACACAATGGAACGCGAGATGCCGGGCGAACGTCTGATTGGCGCCGCGATCCACGAACTCGGCGACACCGTCACCACCGAGATCGTCGCCGTCCCCGGCATGACCGCCTATTTCCTCGACGACGTCGTCATGGAAGTCTATCCGCAAGCAGCTCCGAAGGCACAGAAGGAGCCGACGGAATGAGCGCGCTCTCGCTTCGCGGCATCACCAAATCCTTCGGCGGCAACGCCATTCTGAAGGGCGTCAGCCTTGACGTCGAACCGGGCGAATTCATCGCCCTCGTCGGCCCATCCGGTTGCGGCAAGAGCACGCTGCTGCGCATCCTTGCTGGGCTCGATCATGCCGACACCGGTGAAATCGTTCTCAGCGGCAACGACGTTTCCGGCGTCGCGGCGGCCGACCGCAACATCGCCATGGTCTTCCAGTCCTACGCCCTCTATCCGCATCTGACGGCTTCGGAAAACATCGCCGTGCCGCTCGCCATGCGCCGCCTGACGCGCGTGCAGCGCCTGCCCTTCATCGGCGCGCTGATCCCCGGCCAGCGCGCGACCCGCAGCGGCATCATCCGCGATGTCCGCGAGATGGCGACCTCGCTGAAGATCGACCACCTGCTCGACCGCAAGCCCGGCCAGATGTCCGGCGGCCAGCGCCAGCGCGTGGCGCTCGCCCGCGCCATGGTGCGCCGCCCCAGCGTCTTCCTCATGGACGAGCCGCTTTCCAATCTCGATGCCAATCTGCGCGTCCATGCCCGCGGCGAAATCGTCGATCTGCATCGCCGGGCCGGCGTTCCCACCGTCTACGTCACGCATGACCAGGCCGAAGCGCTTTCCATGGCCGACCGCGTCGCCGTGATGATCGGCGGGCAGTTGCTGCAGCTGGCCTCACCGCAGACGATCTATGATGATCCGGCCCATGTCGAGGTCGCCCGCTTCGTCGGCCAGCCGCGCATTAACCTGCTGCCGGCGCTCGCCGAAAACGGCATCGTCGCCTTCGGCGGCATCAGGCTGGCGCTGGAGGAGACTACTTTTGCCGGCTCCACTGTTACCCTCGGCATCCGCCCGGAATTCGTTCGCCTCGCCGGCAGCCGCCAGGACGCGCTCGCCGCCCATATCGAGCGGATGGAATTCCTCGGCTCGGAAGTCATCCTGCATGCCAAGCTCGACGCCATCGGCGAGAGCATCGTCGCCAAGCTCACCCCCGCCGACACTGCGGGCCTGTCCGCCGGTATGCCGGTCGCGCTGACACTGGCGCCGGAACAGGCCATGGTCTTTGCTGAAGACGGCCGCCGCCTGCGCACGACCCCCGTTACGGTCGAAGCCGGCAGGGAGAAGGCCCATGGCTAGCATTACCGCCACGGCTATCCCGATGCGGTCGGCGGCAAAGCACGAGCGTAGCGAGACCCGCACCGCCCTGCTGCTGGCGCTTCCGGCGATCATCCTGATTGTGCTGTTCGTTCTGCTCCCGATCGTCGCCGTCATCGTCCTCGGCTTCACCGACTTTCAGCTCGGCGACAAGAGCCTGCGCTTCGTCGCCTTCGAGAACTACGCACATCTGCTCAAGGACCGCACCTTCCAGAAATCACTGTGGAACACGGCGGTCTATACGGCCATCGTCGCTCCCGCCTCGATCGTGCTTGGCCTCGGCGTCGCGCTGTTGATCGAGAGCGAAGGCATCGGCCGCAGCTTCTTCCGCACCGCCTATTTTCTCCCCGTTGCCTCGCTGATCGTCGCCATGGCAACCGTGTGGCAATACCTCTTCCATCCGACCATCGGCCCGATCAACGCCATGCTCGGCGAAATCGGCCTGCCGCGCCCGAACTGGCTCGCCTCCTCGGCGACCGCGCTTTACAGCCTGTCGATCATCGGCATCTGGCAGACGGTCGGCTTCAATATGGTGCTGTTCCTCGCCGGCCTCACCGCCATCCCGCGCGAGCTCTATGCCGCCGCCGAAGTCGACGGCGCGAAATCGGCGTTCGACCGCTTCTGGCTGGTTACCTGGCCGATGCTCGGGCCGACGACGCTGTTCGTCACCACGATCAGCATCATCAATGCCGTTAAGGTCTTCGATACCGTCAAGACGCTGACCGAAGGCGGCCCGAACCATGCCTCGGAAGTGCTGCTCTTCACCATCTACCAGAAGGGCTTCGTCTATATGCAGGTCGGCTACGCCTCGGCGATGACGACCGTCTTCCTCATCATTCTGGTGGTGCTGGCCTTCCTGCAATATCGCGTCCAAGACCGGCAGGTGCATTACACATGACCTCCACAAGCTTCACTCCCGGCCGCATCCTGCGCCTTTCGCTGCTGATCCTCGGCTCGCTCGTCTTCCTCGCGCCCTACATCTTCATGATCTCGACCGCCGGCAAGGCGCAGGACGATATCTTCACCTCCGCCCTGAAGCTGATCCCGACGCATTTCTTCTATATCGAGAACATCACCAAGGCGCTGAGCAAGGTGCCGATGGGCACGCTGCTGCTCAATGGCGTTGTCGTCTGCGGCCTGATCTTCTTCTTCCAGGTGCTGATCGCCATCCCCTGCGCCTACGCCATGGCGAAGCTGAAATTCCCCGCCGCGCGCCTGATGATGGTGCTGGTCATGCTCGGCCTGCTGATCCCGATCCACGCAACCGCCCTGCCGCTCTATGTCGCCTTCAACAGCCTGTCGCTGCTGAACAGCTACACCGCGCTGGTGGCGCCCTTCTCGATCTCGGTCTTCGCGATCTTCATGTTCCTGCAGTTCTTCCGCGCCATGCCGGATGACCTGATCCATGCGGCTCGCCTCGATGGCATGTCGGAGCTCGGCATCGTCGCCCGCATCATCGTGCCCAACGCCTGGCCGGCGGTCACCGCCTTCGCGATCTTCTCGGTCGTGGCGCATTGGAACGATTTCTACTGGCCGCTGATCGTCATCAGCAACCAGAACTACGCCACGCCGCCGCTGGGCCTCATGTATTTCCGCGCGGCCGAGGCTGGCGACGACTACGGCGCGCTGATGGCCGCGACGCTGATCATCACCCTTCCCCTCGTCGCCGCATTCCTTCTGGCACAGAAGCGCTTCGTCGAGGGCATCACCATGACCGGTCTCAAGGGCTGACCGGTTCGAAACAGGAGAACGAGCGATGAAGCATATCACCCAGATTCTCGCCGCCGCGGCCATCTCGATGGTCGTGTCGGTCCCGGCCTATGCCGAGACGACCTTGACGGTTCACTATCCGATGCCCGGCTTCTTCAAGAACGTGATGGACACGATCTCGAAGAAGTTCATGGAAGAAAACCCGGATATCAAGATCCAGTTCGCCGCTCCCTCGGCCACCTACGAGGAAGGCATCCAGACCATCCTGCGCCAGGCTGGCACCAGCGAGATGCCCGATGTCACCTTCATCGGCCTCAACCGCCTGCGCATGATGGACGAGCGCAATGTCGCCGTCGATCTCGGACCGCTCGTCCAGAAGGACGGCAACATGGCCGCACAGGGCTTCTCCGACACCATCCTCAAGCTCGCCCAGGTCAAGGGCAAGCAGGTCGGTCTCGCCTTCGCGACCTCGAACCCAATCATGTATTACAACGCCGACCTGGTGAAGGCTGCCGGCGGCGACCCGGAAAACCCGCCGAAGACCTGGGACGAAGTCATCGCGCTTTCGGCCAAGATCAAGGCACTCGGCAACGGCGTCGACGGCATGGACTTCCGCTGGCAGGGCGATGACTGGATGTTCTCCGCCCTCCTCTTCGGCGCCGGCGGCAAGATGCTGAGCGACGACGAAAGCAAGGTCGCCTTCAACGGCCCTGAGGGACAGAAAGCCGTCGAGCTGATCCAGCGCTTTGTGAAGGAAGGCGGCATGCCGGTCTTCACCAAGGCTGCCGGCGAACAGGCTTTCGCCGCCGGCAAGGTCGGTTTCGAATTTCAAACCACTGGCGCGCTTGTCAACACGATCAAGAATGTCGGCGCCAAGTTCGACCTGCGCACCGCCAAGATCCCGCTGATCGATCCGGTCAACGGCCGCCTGCCGACCGGCGGCAATGCCGTCGTCATCCTGACCCATGATCCGGTCAAGGAAGAAGCCGCCTGGAAGTTCGCCAAGTTCGCCGCCGGCCCCTATGGCGCCTCCGTCGTCGTTCCCGGCACCGGCTATGTCCCGAACAACGAGCTCGCCGCCAAGTCGGCCGAGTATCTCGGCGACTTCTACAAGAAGAACCCGCTGTTCCAGGCCGGCCTCAGCCAGATGCCGGTGATGATCCCCTGGTATGCCTTCCCCGGCGCCAACGGCGTCAAGGTCACGCAGACGATCGTCGACAACCTGTCGCGCATCGTCGATGGCTCCGCCGAGCCGAAGGAAGCGCTCGATGACGCCGCTTCCGACGTCGAAGGCATGCTGCCGCGCAGCTAAGGCTTGATTGACCACCAGACACGCCGCCTCCTTTCCCGGGGGCGGCGTTTCCATATCCGTAAATGCGTCAGGACGAAGTGTTGAGATTGCGGACTGTCCCGCCCGGCCGCAGCCGATAGGGCACCGTCAGGTGGCGCGGCGGTGCGGCATTTTCCGCCATGTCGAGCAGCAGCGAGGCGGCCGCGGCCCCCATGGTCGCATCCGGTATATCGACCGTGGTCAGCGACACCTCCATCAACTGGCCGAGGGAGATTCCGTCGAACCCGGCCACGGAGATATCACGCGGGATCGACAGCCCCTGACGTCGCAACGCTCCCATCACGCCAAGGGCCAGGAGATCGTTGGAGGCTATGATCGCGGTCGGCCGCTGGCCCGATATGACATCCACCAGATCGAGCTGCTCCAGACCGTCGATGAAGGAAATCTCCAGGGGAGCGAAGGGGGGATGGCCGGCGGCCTCCATCGCCTTGACATGGCCGAGATAGCGTAGCCTTGCCCGATCAGAGGCGGAGAAATGCCCGGCGATGAACAGGATACGGCGATGCCCCTGACGCAGCAGATGATCGGTCAGATCCCGGCCGGCGCCGAAATTGTCGGTCGCGACAGCGGCGGTGAAGCGGGCCGTCGGCAGATTGCCGAGCAGCACGGTCGGCGGCAGCGCGGACGAAAGAGCTGGGCTGTGTTCGGGATCGCAGACCGTGAGGATGAGGCCGGTCGGCTGCTGCTGGAGCAAGGATGCGACGGCATCCGCCTCCTGTGCCGGATCGTAGTTCGACTGCGCGATCAGCACACTATGGCCGGCATGCAGCGCCCGATGCTGAATGCTGGAAAGCGAAGCAGCAAAGACCGGGTTGGTGATGCTGGGAATGAGCACGCCGATCGCCGGCCGACGACTGGTATAGCTGCCGGCGCGACCGCTGGCGCGATAACCCAGCTCGGCCGCAGCCCGGCGCACGCGGCGCACCATCTCGTCGCTGACCGGGCCGTTATGATTCAGCACCCGGCTTGCGGTCGCGATCGAGCAGCCGGCGCGAAAGGCGACTTGCTGGAGCGTCGACATGATCTCATGCATCTCCGGCTTCAGGTCCGCCGTTGAAGGCCGGCAGGCCATGGGAATGGCGGGGATTTATAGCAGTTCGATGACAGTTATTTGAATGAGCTCGAAATGGGAACGCGATCAGCGTTCCCTTTATGATCGGCGTTGGCATGATTGCTATATTAGCAATAGTATATTTATATCATATTTTAACGCGACTGACGGCTTTCGCTTTGCACTATCTAGGATAGTGGCGTGAAAATTGGTAATCGTCAGTGGCATCGGTCCCTAAGGGGCCGGCTATTGTTGGCTTGGGGCGTGGCAACGATGCTGCAGGATGCGCAGTCCAAGGACTATTTCAGGCTGAGCGCGCCGGCGCGCTCGCTTCGCGCTATCCTCTGCAAAAACGGAATCGACATCGACTGTCCCGAAGGGCGCGCTTTCGTGCTTGGCCTGCAGCATCAGGAGCCGGCGCTAGACCGGGCCGAGCTTGGCGAATGCCTCGTTCCGGTCATTCCCTTTCCTCACGGCATGATCGCGCTTGCCCGCCTTATCCTCGACCCACCTGCGGAGGTGGATGACAAAGAGACGATCAGCCTCTATCTGCCACGCCACACCTTCGACCGGATTGCCGACCTCTCGCTTGCGCCCGGCTGCGCTGCAGGCGATACCGTCCTCGAAAACCTGTTATCCCGCCTGATCCCGGCCATCGAACATCCTGATCGGACAAGCCCTCTACTCGTCGAGCACATCGGCAAGGCTTTCAATACGCATATCGTCCAGCGCTACGGCCGCCGTATGGCGATGGTGCGATCCGCTGTCATCGGCGGCTTGACGCCATGGCAGCTGCGCCGTGCCCGCGATACGATCAATGCCCGGCTGGATCGGGATGTGTCTCTGGCGCAACTGGCCAGCGACTGCGGCCTTTCGACCAGCCATTTTGCCCGCGCCTTTGCGCGCAGCACCGGCATCCCGCCGCATCGCTGGCTGATGCAACGCCGCGTCGACCGCGCCAAGGAACTGATGCGCAAGGGAACGCCGCTTGCTGAAATCGCGCTGATGTGCGGCTTCTCGGATCAAAGCCATTTGACGCGCGTCTTCTCGCAATCCGTCGGCCTCACGCCGGGACGCTGGCGGGAATCGCAGATCCCGGCCGCCTTCGACATGACATCGATCGCATTAGGCGAGGCATGACCCGCGACATCTAGGCGCTTGATCTCCGCTGCGCCGCAGCAGATCCTCAATAAGACCACGAAGACGAATGATGCTGTCATCAAGCAATGCCATCATCGCGCTGCTGTGATCCGCAGATCCGACCCTTTGAAAGGATGCTCTCATGTCTGAAGCAGAAGCACGGACGCCTGCCACCTCTCCCGAAAATACCGAACGGCTGTTCTTCCTCGACATCAATGACGGCCGAATTCTCTCCTCCGCCATCGACGGCACCGACCTCCAGCTGATCATCCAGCGGCCGGGCCGCAGCCCGGACGGCATTCTCGTCGACAGCGAAAACGGTTGGCTCTACTGGACGGAAATGGGCACCGACTACAATGCCCATGACGGCTCGATCGAGCGTATCGATCTCGACGGCAGCAACCACGTCACATTAATTCCGCCCGGCAGCACGCTGGTGACGCCGAAGCAGATCCAGATCGATTACGGCAATGGCAAACTCTACTGGTGCGACCGCGAGGGCATGCGTGTCATGCGCGCCAATATCGACGGCTCCGATATCGAGACGCTGGTGCAGAACGGCGACAGCCCGCAAGACAGCGCCGATATCGAACGCTGGTGCGTCGGCATCGCGCTCGACCTGCCGCTCGGGCAGATCTACTGGACGCAGAAGGGTCCGCCGGATGCCGGCCTTGGCCGCATCTTCCGCGCCGGCATCAACATTCCCAAAGGCGAGACGGCAACGAGCCGCAGCGATATCGAAGTCCTGCTCGACAAGCTGCCCGAGCCGATCGACCTCGAACTCGATCTCGCCACCCGCATCATCTACTGGACCGACCGCGGCAATCTTCCACGAGGGAACACCGTCAACCGCGCCGAGATGGACGATCTCGCAGCAACCTCCGAAGTCGTCCTCGAGGGCCTCGACGAAGGCATCGGCCTATCGCTCGACCTCCCTAACAACCGCATGTTCTTCACCGACATCGGCGGCAATCTCTACTCCGCCAGCCTCGATGGCTCAGGCGAGCGTGAGCTTCTGCATCATGCGGGCTCGTTCACGGGGATTGTTTACGCGGAAATCTGACCAACCGGCGACGCCAAACCCATACCGTAGGCACGCAAAGAAGCGTGCCTACGACACATCTTCTTCCAAGATCATCCGCTCTAGGTTCCGATTAAGTCGCCGCATCAATTGCAGCAGCATTTGAACCTCGTCGTCGTTGAATCCCGCCAGAACCATCTCCCGTCCCTCGTCCAAAGCATCGCGGGCTGCGGGAAGCTTCGCGAGGGCCGCCTCGGTCAACGACACGAGGCTGCTGCGCCCATCCGCCGGGTCTGGCGTGCGCCGGATCAAACCATCGCGCTCCATGCGGGCCAACATCTGCGCCATCGACGGCTGCTCGATCTTGGCGAACTTCGCCAATTCCTTCTGAGACATCCGCGCTCCATTCCGAAGCAGGTAGAGCACCGGCAGCTGGCCGATGTTGAAGCCCAACGCCTTCACTCGACGCTCGCCGAGCCGCGCAAAGCTGCGCGACGCCATGTTGATGAGCGGCGCCGGATTCTCGAACAAGTCCCAATCGGTCATATTTTCGTCACTTGTATAGGTGCCTATGTTGATTTGTATAGGTACCTATCTACAGAAAGAAGAGAATCTTGTCCATGACATCTTATGCCCGCATCGCCATCATCGGCGCAGGCCCCGCCGGCCTGACACTCGCCCGCATTCTCCACCAGGGCGGAGTGAAAACCACCGTCTTCGAACGCGAGGAGCACGCACTCGCTCGGCCGCAGGGTGGAACGCTCGACTTGCACGTCGAATCCGGCCAGCTGGCGCTGCGCCACGCCGGCCTCTACGAAGAATTCCTGGAGATCGCGCGCTACGAAGATCAGGGGAGCCGGCTCTACGACAAGAACGGTACGCTGCTGTTTGCCGATGACGAGGCCGATGAATCCGACAGGCCTGAAGTGGACCGCACGGCGCTGCGCGAGATCCTGCTCGCCTCCCTGCCGGCGGACATCATCCGCTGGAACCACGGCCTGCGCGAGGTATGTCCTCGGGACGACGGCGCCTACGACCTGTTCTTCGAACACGGAACGGCTGGCCCCTTTGATCTCGTCGTCGGTGCCGATGGCAGCTGGTCCAAGGTAAGGCCGCTGGTCTCCCACTACCGCCCGCAATATAGCGGCATCAGCTTCATCGAATTCGGCATCGACGACGTCGACGCCAGCCATCCCGAGCTCGCTGCCCTTGTCGGCCGTGGCAAGATCAGTGTCGAGGCTGACGGCAGAGGCATGATCGTGCAACGCAACGGCAATGCCCACATCAGGGGCTACGCGATTTTCCGCGTGCCCGCCGACTGGGCCGACAAAGCCTTTGACTTTGCGTCGCCGGCGTCAGCCCGCGCACAGCTGGCCGCGGAATTCGAAGGCTGGGCGCCGAAGATCCTCGCCCTCATCCACGCAAGCAATGACCATATCGTCTCGCGGCCGATCTATGCGCTGCCGGTCGGGCATCGCTGGCAGAACCGTATCGGAATAACGCTTCTGGGCGACGCCGCGCATGTGATGTCGCCCTTCGGTGGAGAAGGCGTGAACGCGGCCATGCTGGATGCGGCCGAACTTGGCCGTCAGCTTCTGGAAAACGACGACTGGAGAAATGCCGTCAGAGCCTATGAAGCAGAGATGTTCGAACGCGTCATGGAGCCAGCAGAACATGCGGCGGAGGCAGTCGCCACCGAACTATCCCATCTCGGAGCGGAGCTATCGCTCCAGCACTATAAGGCGCATCTCGAAGCCCGCCACAGCACAGCGGCATAACATCAACTGGAAGCAGAAAACGGGCCAAAATGGCCCGTTTCCAAAGGGTGGCAATCTCCTCAATCGCTATTAGATATTGAGGTCTCGCTCAATTGCCCTTGCGGATGCCATCGAGAAGATGCGGCAGGCCCTTGACCCCCTCATCCCGCAATTCCACCGGCAGCAAGCCGTCCGGAATATCCTGATAGGACACCGGACGCAGGAAGCGGCGGATGGCAAGGGTGCCGACCGAGGTCGTACGGCTATCGGACGTCGCCGGGAATGGGCCGCCATGCACCATGGCGTGGCTGACTTCGACGCCGGTCGGCCAGCCATTGGCGAGAATGCGTCCGGCCTTGCGTTCCAGCACCGGCAGCAACTTGGCGGCAATGGCATGATCGCCGGCATCGAGCTGCAACGTCGCTGTGAGCTGGCCTTCCAGCTTTTCGGCAACGGCGATCATCTGGTCGATATCCTTGCAGCGTACCAGCAGGCTCGCTGCGCCGAAGACCTCGTGACCGAGCCGCTCGTCGGCAAGGAACTGCTCGACATCGGTTTCGAAGAAGATGCCGGGGCTGCGGTTGACGCCTTCCGCCGGCGCACCGTGAGCAACCGTCTTCACCGCCTCGTGGCCGGCAAGAGCGGCAACGCCGGTGTCGAAAGCAGCGTGAATGCCGGGCGTCAGCATCGGCGCCGGTGCACGGCCGGTCAGTGCGGCGCTGGCGGCATCGACGAAACGGTCGAGATCGGGGCCGTCGATGGCAAAGACCAGGCCGGGATTGGTGCAGAACTGGCCGGCGCCGAGCGTCAGCGAATCGATGAAGCCGCTACCGATCGCCTCGGCGCGGGCGGCAAGCGCTGCCGGAAACAGGAAGACCGGGTTGACGCTGCTCATCTCGGCATAGACCGGGATCGGCTCCGGCCGTGCCGCCGCGATAGCGCCGAGCGCCAGGCCACCGCCACGCGAGCCGGTGAAACCGACGGCCTTGATCTGCGGATTGCGCACCAGCGCCGCACCGGTCTCGTTCGCGCCGGTCAGCAGCGAGAAGGTGCCTTCCGGCAGACCGCAGGCGACGACGGCAGCGCGAATGGCACGGCCGACCAGCTCGCCGGTGCCCGGATGGGCGAGATGACCCTTGACGACGACGGGGCAACCGGCGGCCAGCGCGGAAGCGGTATCACCACCGGCGACCGAGAAGGCGAGCGGGAAATTGCTGGCGCCGAAGACGGCGACGGGGCCAAGCGCGATCTGGCGCAGGCGCAGATCCGGGCGCGGCAACGGCTTGCGTTCCGGCAATGCCGGATCGACGCGCAGGTCGAGCCATTCGCCGGAGCGAACCACTTGCGCGAACAGCCGGAGTTGGCCGACAGTGCGGGCACGTTCGCCCTGCAGGCGGGCGACCGGCAGGCCGGTCTCTTCGGTGGCACGTTCGATCAGCGCATCGCCGATCTCCAGAATGTTCGCCGCGATGGTCTCCAGGAACGTCGCGCGGGCTTCTGGGCTGGTGGCGCGATAGATATCGAATGCCTGGGCGGCCAATTCGCAAGCACGGGCAACCTCCGCCTCGCTGGCAATCGCGAAGGCCGGTTCCAGGTTTGCGCCGGTAGCCGGATTGATGGCACGCACGGACTTGTTTTCACCGGTCGACTCCGCGCCGATCAGCAGATCGCCGCTAATCACAAAAGACTGTGTCATGGGTATTCCTTGATGATGCCGGGGCGCTGGGAGGTGCGCCCATCAGGAGCAGATAGCAGGACGAAATGACAGATGTAAGATGATAATCGTCATCTAAATATCAAGCCTTATCCCAAGGATAAGACGATGACGACCTTATGCGCCGGCCCCGCCCGGGGATCAAGGCTGAAGAGGGCGGGAAAACGAGCATGCCATCCCTATATGGTATTGCGGCAGCGTTCGTGCCAATTTACCGGTCATCCGAACGACT
Source organism: Rhizobium sp. AP16 (assembly GCF_000281735.1). Classification (NCBI taxonomy): domain Bacteria; kingdom Pseudomonadati; phylum Pseudomonadota; class Alphaproteobacteria; order Hyphomicrobiales; family Rhizobiaceae; genus Rhizobium; species Rhizobium sp. AP16. Next base: position 78,563 of record NZ_AJVM01000070.1, read on the forward strand.
GATTGCGGCCAAGTCCTCATGTCCATTGCGCTTCTCGCCGATCCCATCGTCCAGTTCTGCATCCTGGTGGTCATCGGCACATTCGTCAGCCGCTTCCTGCTTCGCCACCGGCGCGCCGGCCGACTGATCGGGCAGATCGCCTTTTTTGTCAGCCTCACCGCGCTTCTACTCTATCACGGCATCGTGCCCTATGAGCAGAGTTCGCCGGTGGGCACGGTGACATTGCGCGTCTTCACCGGCTTCGCCAAGATCGTCTGGTGGCTCAACGCCGCCTGGGTGCTGGTGGCCTTTGTCCGCCTGTTCCTGATTTTCGAACGCAAGCCGCGCGAAGGCCGGCTGCTGCAGGATGTGGTCGTCGGCATCATCTATCTCGGCGCCATTCTCTCCGTCGTCGCCGATGTCTTCAGCGTCCCCATCGGCACATTGATCGCCACCTCCGGCGTCTTCGCCATCATTCTCGGCCTGGCGCTGCAGAGCACACTCAGCGATGTCTTCTCCGGCCTGGCGCTCAATCTCGGCCGGCCCTATTCCATCGGCGATTGGGTGGTGCTCGACAACGATATCCAGGGCCGCGTCGTCGAGACAAACTGGCGGGCCACGCATCTGCTCAACGGCACCAACGACCTCGTCGTCATTCCAAACAGCACCCTTGCCAAGACGCGGATCACCAATCTCTCCAGCCCGGACGAGAGCCACGGCGTCACCATCACCGTGCGTGTCCAGCCGACCACGCAGCCGAACGTCATCGCCGAGGTGATGCGCAACGTTCTGATCAGCTGCAACGCGATCCTAAAGACGCCTGAGCCCAGCGTCATGGTCAATTCGATCGACGCCCAGGCGGTGGAACTGCAACTGACCTTCCGCATCCGCGACATATCGCAGACCACCGCCGCCAAGAACGAAATCTACGATCTCATCTACCGCCATTCGAAAGCCGGCGGCCTGAAACTCGCCGGCCCTCCCGGTGCAATCATGATGCCATCGGAAGAGCGAGCCGAGGTAGCAGCGAGCATCGCCCAGCATCCGGGCACGCCCTGGCGGCTGCTCAGCAATATTCCGCTGTTCTCGTCGCTGACCGAAGACGAGAAGGAACACTTGGCATCGCATATGCAGCGCCACACCTATCGCAAGGATACCGTCATCGCCGAGCAGGGAACACGGCTGCGGGCACTGACGATCGTGCGTTCCGGCGTCGTCAGCATCACCCGCAAGGAAGCGCAGCGGCAAATCGAGCTGACACGGCTCGCCCCCGGCGACTACTTCGGCGAAGCCGGCCTGCTGATGGACACCGGCGAAGTCGGCACGATCCGAGCGCTCACCTTCGTCGTGACATACGAGATCGGCGAGGATTGCCTGGCGCCGCTGCTGCGCGACCGACCCTCCCTCGCCGAGGAGCTGGGGGCCATCCTCTCAAAACGCATCGAGGCCGAGCATCATCTCTTCGGCGCCAGCAACATGTTGGTCAACGGCGCTCCCATCAGCTCGCTGAGCGCCCGCATCAAGCATCTGTTTCAGATACAGCACGATTAGCCGCTACCCATTCACGCCGCGTCAGCCGCCTCAGTTCGCTCAGGTGCATGAAAGAGATTGCGGCCGACGGCGAGCGCCGCGTTCAGATGAGATGCCACATCCTGCGCCTCCGATCCGAGCAGAAGCTCGGATGTGATGACGCGCGCGCCGCAGTAGCCGAATATCCCATGATCGATCTGCGTCTTCATCGCGCCGAAATAGCCGTGCCGCGCATAGGTGCGCAGGCTGGCGCCGCCGATGGCGACCAGATGAACCTTGAGATGGCGAAGCTTCTTCTCTGATTTTCCGTCCGGACCCTCATCATAGGCCCAGCCATTGGTGAACACCCGATCGATCCATCCCTTGAGCAGCCCCGGCATCGACCACCAGTAGACTGGGTAGACGAGCACGAGGGCATCGGCGCGATCTATCCTCGCTTGTTCGACGGCGACGTCGGCGGCAGGTGGCGCCTGCCGCAGATGGAGAGCGATATCGGCTGCGGTGAATCGCGGATCGAAAGCCTCCGCCGCAAGATCGGCGATTTCGAAGGTGTCGCCTTCTCCGGACAGAGACACGCCCTCGGCGATATGCGCCGCAACACTATGGCTGAGCGACGTCTGATTGGGATGCGCGACAACGATAAGCGCGTGCATGGCAAAAACTCCTGCGAACGGATTGCGGGTGGGGAAAACATCTTATATACTTTTAGTAAGTTACTTTTGGTATATAGCGATGTCAAGCACCGAAGACCTGGAACAGGCATCTACTTCCCAGCCGCGCCGCCGGTTGACGAGAGAGGACCGGCATCGCCAGCTTCTGGCCGTCGCATGGCAGGTGATCCGCGACGAGGGTACGGAAGCGCTGACGCTCGGCCGCCTCGCCGAGCGGGCCAACATCACGAAACCCGTGGTCTACGACCATTTCAGCACGCGGCCAGGCCTGCTGGCGGCCCTTTACCAGGACTTCGACGCGCGGCAGACAACGGCGATGGACGCCGCACTTGGGGCGAGCGAGCCGACCCTGACGGACAGGGCAACGGTCATTGCTACAGCTTATGTCGACTGCGTGCTTTTGCAGGGACGCGAGATACCCGGCGTGATCGCGGCACTGGCCGGCTCACCGGAGCTCGAAAAGATCAAGCGTGACTACGAGACGGTGTTCATCGAGAAATGCCGGATCGCCCTCGCCCCATTTGCAAAGACCGGCACCATCGCTTCCGCCGGCCTGTGGGCCATGCTCGGCGCGGCCGAAGCTTTATCCTACGTCGCGGCAACCGGGGATATTACCGCCGCGGAAGCGCAAGCCGAACTCTTCGAAACCATTATCGCCATGGTTGCCAGGAACGCATGAAAGCCGCATGCATCTGCTCTAATTCGATTGCGCCGCGGGTGGCGTCGCCGACTTTGCCTCGAAGAATGCCTTGGCATCCGCAGTAAATTGCTCACGCGAAGTTGGCCGCGTGTAGAACATATGCCCACCGCGATAAAGTTTCAGCGCCACCCGATCGGCAAAGGCGGCCGGCATGTGGTCGAGTACGTACTTGTTGACACCGAAGGGAATGATGATGTCGCTATAGCCCTGTGCCACCAGCAGCCGGGAGGATGGCACCAGCGACAGCATTTCCTTGATATCGTCCGTCGCGCTGGCACTCAACCGCGAGCCGCCTTTACGGCCGCCCCAGTTCCATTGCTCGTTTACGGAGTTCGACAGCAGCGTGTAGGTCATGTCGGTATGGAAGCCGAGTTCGTCGCGCGCGTAGCTCGAAAAAGCGCCGCCATAGGCGCGCACGAAACCATCCAGGATCGGATCGCCACCATGCTCCGCATCCGATTGGGGATAGGGATCGGGCGCCAGGAACGAGGCGTCGTACATACTGGCGACATCCGCGCCGGCGCCATCGGAGTGTTTCTGATAGACGCCGCCCAGAAAGCCCTGATTGCGGGCAACGACATCTTCGGGGATACCCGTCAGCTTGGCCACGCGCCCATAGAAGGCGCGGCCTGCATCGCCAGTCGGTGGCGGGCCTGTCAGCGCCGGCAGATATTCGTTGAGCGCAAAGGTCTCGGCGTCTTTCACCCCCTGCTCGCTAAAGGCATTTTGCCGCTCCAGTTCGGCGGCCGCCAGCGACGGCAATTCGAGCGCCGCGCCGAACGCCAGATCATTCGCCCCAAAGACGAGCCGTCCCTCGATCAGAGGCGACAGCATGACGATGCCCGAAATCAGGATGCCCTGTTCCCGCCGCAGGCTGCTGGCGACCTTTGCCGAGCGCAGGCCGCCATAGCTTTCGCCGAGAATATATTTCGGCGAGGCAGCCCGCCCATTATGAGCGACATAAAGCGCAATCGCCTTGGCGAGGCTGTCGGCATCCGCACGCACATCGTAGAAGCCATTGGCGTCATCCGGCTTGACCGTACGGCTCCAGCCGGTGCCGATCGGATCGATCAGCACGAGATCGGTGAAGTTCAGCCAGCTCTTGGGATTGTCGACCAGCTTGGCATTGGCACCGTCACGGGCGTCGGGACCGAAATCGAGAATGCGAGGGCCGACCAGACCGAGGCTCAGGAAAGCCGAAGCAGCACCCGGCCCGCCATTGAAGACGAAGGTGATCGGCCTGTTGGGATCACGATCCTTGGCAACATAGGCGGTGTAGAAGATCGCCGCAGTGCGCTGGCCATCCTGGCCGAAGAGATCAAGCGTTCCGGCCGTCGCCGTATAGGGAATGCTCTTGCCATCGGCATTCAGTACATGATCGCTGACCGCATCGGCCGGCAGCAGCGAAAGAACGCTGCCGCCGCCGCCGCCGCCAGTGTGGCCCTGCTCCGGCGGCGCGGCAAAGGCGAGCGTCGAGACAAGGGAGAAGACCAGCGCAAGGCCCGGAACCATCTGGCGAAAAGACATAAGAATGCATCCTCCATCGGCCCCGCGCATCGACGCCGTCGCCCCGGATACTATTCCACTGACGGCAAAGGCGGGAACTCAAGAGATGTTGATCGCCGCTCCCTCCATCACATCCCTTTCGCTGAGAGATGCTATTGAGGACCTGACGACCATTTGCGAGAGTGCGCCCCAGCTCGGGGAAATGGCATTCAACCAGGATCGCAAGGAATTCGACAATGAAGCAGGACATCGAAATCAATACCGCCGATGGCGTCGCCAAGGCGTCGATCTTCCGCCCCGACAATGACGCCTCCGCCGAGCGCGGCATCATTTTCTACATGGATGCCATGGGTCCGCGCCCGTCGCTCCGTGGCATGGCGCAGCGGCTTGCCGATTCCGGTTACATCGTGCTTCTGCCGGATCTGTTCTATCGCTTCGGCGACTATGGCCCGTTCGACGGCACAGCCTTTGGCGACCCGGCCTCGCGCGAAACGATCATGACGATGCTGCGCGGCACGACGCAAGAGATGACCAAACGCGACAGCGCCGCCTTCCTCGATACGTTGAGGGCCGCCGGCGCCAAGGGTTCGGTTGGCACGGTCGGCTATTGCATGGGCGGCGGACGCGCGCTAACGGCCGCCGCCACCTATGCCGACCGCATCGCGGCGGCCGCAAGCTTCCATGGCGGCAATCTCGCCAGCGACGCCGAAGACAGCCCGCACCATCTTGCCGCCGACATCAAGGCGCGCGTCTATATCGGCGTTGCCGGCGTCGACAACAGTTTTCCGCCGGAACAATCCGCCCGCCTCGCCGAGGCGCTCCGCATTGGCGGCGTCGACCACATCATCGAAAACTATGTCGGCATGGCCCACGGCTGGACCGTCCCCGACCACGGCGTCTACGACGAGACCGGCGGCGAACGGCATTGGAAACGCCTGCTGAATTTGTTCGGCGAAACCCTGTCCTGACCGGTCAACCGCTTCAAACGAAAACACCCCACTCTCGAACGTAGGAATGGGGTGTTTTGTGAATTGCCCGACAAACCGGGCGAGCGACTAGAACTTGATCATGTCGATCCGGGTCAGCGTCGTCTTTTGCGAGACGCCGGGTGCGTTGACCATGTGCCAGGCCACATATTGCTCGGCGTAAAGCTCGGTCGACGACATGCCGTCCACGGGTAAGATGATGTTCATGCCGTTCAGCGCCGCATCCGTGGCGGTATCGAGAACCGCGCCCTCGGACGCCGTGCCGGTGACGATCACCGTCTGGATACCCTTGTCGGAGAGAATGTTGCGAAGATTGGTGCCGACGAATTTATCCGGACCGGACTTGACGATCGGGTCGCTTGCCAGCGGCGCGAGATCCGTGGCGATATCCTGCGGCTCGCCCTTGCCGGCGAGGCTATAGACCACGAACACGCCCTTGGCACGCGCTTCGTCCAGCATCGCCTTGACCTTCGGCACGGAGGCGAGGCAGCGCGGCTTGGTATTCTTGTTGCACGGCCCCTTGGTCGGATCCTGTGCACCGTTGAAATCGAGAATCAGTAGCGCCGTCGTCTTGAGATCGACGGTCACCGGCTTCAACTCCGGCGCCGCCGGCGGCTTCACAGTCTGCCAGTCGTCGATAATGGTCTGGGCAAAGGCCGCCGACGTGCCGAGAGGGCTCATGACCGCGCTAAAAGCGATGAAACCAATACCGAAGGCAACACCCGAATTCCGCATTACCCTGCCGATATCTCTCATGACATCCCTCTCTCCCCAACTCTCAAGATTTGTACGATCTGACCATGCATCCTGGATAGGTGAAAACAGGCGGGATGATAACGAAACTCTTCGTGATCCCCAACTGGTCAGAGCATCCACCTCACCGAGGCAAGTCCCCGGGGCAGCGCCAGACACACAAGCAAGCCGCGAAATTTCTGCAAGACAATCCATCGTTGACAAATACCGGCCAGACCATAATCTCCTCCTCAAGCGCTTGCGATCGCCACCATTCTTTCGGAGATGAAGATCATGCTGGCGAAATGCACGAAACGGTTGGTTCTGGCAGGCCTCGCCCTCGGTGTTGCGGCGCATATGGCCTCCGCCGCGCAAACGCTCGACCTTATCGCGCAGAAGAGCACTATCCGGATCGGCTATATCACCGATGAAGCGCCCTTCTCCTTCAAGAACAAGGACGGCATTCCCACGGGTTATACCATCGACCTCTGCGGCAGGATCGCCGATGCGGTCGCGCGCAAGCTTCCGCAGGTGAAGCGGGACTATGTCGAAATCACCCTTGCCGACGGCTTCGGCGCGGTGAAAAGCGGCCAGATCGACCTCCTCTGCGGCGCCATCACCATCAATCTTGCCAGGCGCGAGACCGTCGATTTCTCCCAGCCGATTTTCCTGACCGGCGCAAGCGCGCTGCTGCGCAAGGATTCGCCCGAATACCTGCAGATCCTCTTCCTCGACAAGCGCCCGACCCGCGCCACCGACACGAAATCGCCTTCGGCCAGCATCATCGGCGTCCGCTCCGACACCACCACCGGCGCAACGCTGCGCGAGGCCCTCGGCCCCGATGTCCCGCAAACCCGCGTCGTCGATTTCCCCAACCATCAGGACGGGCTGAACGCGCTTGAAAACCACAAGATCGACGCCTATTTCGCCGACCGCGCCCTCCTCATCAGCCTCGCCGCGCATGCCCGCACAGCCTCGGCGCTGGCCATCGGCAACCGCCTGTTTACGCATGAACCCTACGGGATCGCCCTACGACGCGACGATTCCACCTTCCGCCTCCTCGTGGATCAGACGCTCACCGAATTTTACCAATCGGACGATTTCCCGAAGCTGTTGAAGACCTATTTCGGAGATGAAGGACCTGTTCTGCGCAGCGAGATCATGACGCAGTCGATTCCGGATTAAGGCCGGACGCACTCGTTTTTGCCGCGAGCACTTGCATTTCCGATTGTATCGAGCGCCGAGAAGGCCGCTGGTTTTACCAAGCGGGCTCTTTGTACGGATCGATTATCCGGCCGAACAGTCAGGGACTTATGGGGGAATGTTTTTGGTTTTGGGGGCAGGCTCTGAGGTTTTTTGTCCGACTGCGTCGGCTTTGCCTCCTTGCAGGCCCCTGAGAAGGGGTTAACTCCGCGAGCAAAGCCGAAGCGTTTGTCCGCTCGACCGGTTACCAAATACGAACAAGCCCTCCTCGCGGGAGGGCTTGTTCGTTTGATAAGTCTCGTAAACTTTGGTTGCGGGGGCGCGCTGCTACCGCAAGCATAGCGTCGTCAGGAGGTAGACTTTCCTCTCTCCTGACGAAGTCGAGAATGCCGAAGAGTTCGCCGCGCAGCGTGGCATGAACCTCACCCCGCTTGTCGCCAGGCATGAGGACGATGTCGCCGATCAACGAACGCAACGCCTCTGCCGCCTGCCGTCCGCCATCCGGATCGTTGAGCGTCTCCGTCAACGCTCAACACGACGGCGGTAGAGATTGGCAATATTTGGATGAACGTCAGGGATATCGGCCGGCGCCTCCAACTGACGAGCCGTGATCTCCGCCTTCTGCTGTTCAAGATCGGCCATGCGCGCCTTCATCGACGGCCGATACATGCCGTCCTCGATTGCCGTGATGATCCCGGCAATAGCAGGCTCGACCTTGGCGAGCGCCCTCTGGTCGGTCGCCGCCTGTGCTCGCCGGATTGTGGCTCAGCCGGTTCAATCTCCTCGGCATGGACACGAACAGCTTCCGCCACCGCCTCGGCGGACACAAGACAGTCCTTGAGGCCGGTAAGAACACGCGCCTCGATCTTATTGTGAGTGATGCAATGGCCATTCTCACACGTACCACGCCGATGATGGTTGAGGCAGGCATAGCGGTTCGGGACGATGATGTCGAACACCACTCTCTCCAGCCGTTCCTGAGGCATAAGGGCATCGCCGCCTTCTTTCTTTTCTTCCTCTCCTGGCTCCTGATCGAGATCCGGTCCCGAACTATCATTATTGGCCGGTATTCTCCCGACCTTCCGTCTTTTCCTGTCGTCTTCCATGCCGTTGTCCGCACCCTCGTCCTGAAACAAGCAGGCATGAAACGGTAAGGGATTCGGATTGCGAAGATAGAAACGATCATAGTCGGGGCGTGGCGAAGAACTGGCTACAATCACCGGGATCGAAGGCCGTGCAATTCATCGCCACTGCCGGATCACTAGCGATCAGACCTCTCCTCTCGCCCTTGGCGACACGGCCACTCCGAGAAAGACCTGCATCGTCTGATTGAGTCGCGGATGTCCTCATCGTCAAGCTTAGTTGGTCAGATCTGCGTTCATGAAGAGGTGGGCAAGGGGTATCCGTTGGTGCCGATCCTCATTGAAGCAAGCCCTACCCAGCTATTTTTGAATACGGATACTCTCTATCCTGTCGACAACGTGACCATCCCCATATGAAACGCGTGCAATAAATTTATCGCGCCCGATATATCCCGGAGCTGATTGATAATAGATCCCAGCCACAGGCAGCTTCAGGGAATTGCATCTGGCGAACTGGCCTTTGGCCTTGGAGATCAATCCCTTTTCATCAGAGATCGTTGCTGTCCCATGCCGCGGCAGTTCGATGACACGCACGGTTGGAACGTGAGATACGGTGCAATCAGGGTTTAGATGCCATGACTGTCTAATTTGCTCTCGTTTACCGCTCTTGACGACGTGATCTTGTGGTATTTGCCTCACACCGTCTGCAGAGGTGGTTACGCACCCGGACAAGGATATGGCTGAAATGGCGGAAACAAAACTCAGCAAAAATCGCGGCATCGCTCGCATACTCTTCTGATTAAATTGGGGACATCGAAGCTGAAAGAAAAAGGCCCTCCCGCGCAAACGGGAAGGCATCTGTCCGCTGGAGGCGCCATTCACTTGACGACGTTGATGTTTGTAGTCGCATCCTGGACAAGTCCATCGCCATAGGAGCTTCGCGTGACGATCCTGTCCTTACCGACAAAGCCCTTGTCGGATGTGTAATACTCGACCGTACCACGAACCCTGGTCGCATTGCATTTCTTGTAGAACCCACTTGCAGTGGGGAAGATGGCTTCAGAGTTGATCTCAAGCTTGCCGTGTTTAGGTGCCTCGAGCACTCGCACCTTGGGCAGGGCCAGCATACTGCAATCAGGATTCAAGCTCCAATCGCGGCCGATTCTTGTCCGCTCGCCGCTCACCGCAAGCCCATGGAATTCGCTCTGCTTGATACCTTCGGCATTCGTCGTAACACAGCTCGACAGTCCGATACCGATGAACAACACAGTCAGCACCGAAAAAGGCAATTTTGTCATATTCAGTCCCCTCATTGGAACATTTTCCATAAACGCAACATTTTTGATTTACTGCGATGCGTATCATACGCATCTGATCTCGCTGCATTTTCCAAACAATCCCTCAGCTTTATCGCTCGTGCATAGCCTGAGAGGTCACCTCCGCCAGCGGAGAGAAGAGATATTCCAATATCCGTCTCTTGCCCGTCCTGATCTCGACAGTCGCCGCCATGCCGGGGGAAAGTGGAACATCCTTGCCATCGACATTTATGGTGCCGCTATCGAGCTTGATGGTCACCGGGAAAACCAGGTTCTGGATGCGCTGCGCATTTGTCGTCGGAATGATGCCTTGCAGTTCTTTGGCGGGATCGGATTCCAACTGGCTTGCATCAGGCTCGGGGATCGCATCGGTCGCAACCTCCATCACATGCCCGTTGATCACGCCGTAACGCGTGAACGGAAATGCCTCCATCTTGATCACGGCCGGCTGGCCGACAGAGACGAAGCCGATATCGCTGTTTGGAAGATACGCCTCGATCTCCAGCGACGAATTATCCGGAACGACGCGCATGAGTTCCGCGCCTTCGTTCACGACCTGTCCGACGGTGCTGATGGCCGAGGCCTGAACGGTGCCGTCGATCGGACTGGCGATAATCATCGATTCCCGCCTCTTACGGGCTTTCAGAAGCTGCTGTTCCAGCCCGTCGGCCTGCCGCGAGGCATCTCCCGCTTTCTCGACATTATCCGCTACAAACGCCTCGGCAGTCTTTTCGCCATCGCTGGTCGCAACGGCATAGGACGCCTGGGCTTCGGCAAGCTGGCCTATATCCTCCGCAAGGGTTGCTTCCTCTTTCTCACTCGTTTCGAGGGCATCGATAACGCCGGATCGGGAACCGGCATCCTCATCAACAAGTGACGAGCGCATCGTCACTCTCTCCTTCAGCGTTGCGACCAGTATCCGCTGTGCCGTTATCGTCGCACCAAGCCTGTCGATGGTCGCCTGCTGCTGAGCTCGTTGGGCAGCAAGATTGTTGAGATTGGCGCTGAGTTGAGAAAGATCGGCGGTGTAGATCGATTGCTCTCTTTTGCGAACGCTAGCAGGCGTTCCCTCAGCGAAAGTCAGCAAAGCATCGGGGATCTGACGCAAACTGCCCCATATTCCTTGCTTCTTCCATTCGGCCACCGTCGCCAATACTGCCTCTCGTCGAACAATCTCGCCTCGGAAGGCCTGCAGATTGATGGCCAGACCATCCTCGTCGGCCTTAAGCTCTGTGTCATCCAGTTCGACCAGGACTTCGTCAGCCTTGACCCGCGAGCCGTTGACGACCGGTACGGCTTTGGTTTTGCCAACCTCGAGGGATTGCACGACCTTGACGCGGCCGGCCGGCTGGATCTTGCCCTGGGCAGCTGACACGATGTCGAACGTGCCGAGATAGCTCCACAGAAGCGTTCCGAACGCCAATGCGCAAATGAACCAGATGAAGGCCGTACGGATCGGCGATGCAGGTGTTTCGAGAATCTCGAGTGCCGCCGGCAGAAACTCGTTATCGATGCGCTGACGCTTCGGCGGCGACGGTTTGCGCGGCAGGTTTTGACGGCGAACGATCTGGTTCATGGCTGATTGAGACCGTTCTGCAACTGCCATAGGTGGGCATAGAGACCATTGGGACGAGCGAGCAATGTCTCATGCGTCCCCTCCTCGACAATCCGGCCGTCCTTCATGCCGATGATGCGGTTGCAATGCCGCACGGTCGCCAGGCGATGAGCGATGACCAGCACCGTCCTGCCCCGGACGATCTCACGCATATTGTTGAGGATGATCCGCTCGCTTTCGTAGTCGAGCGCGCTGGTGGCCTCGTCCAGGATCAGGATGGGCGGATTGGTCGCCAAGGCACGCGCAATGGCGAGGCGCTGACGCTGCCCGCCGGAAAGGTTGGCGCCACGCTCCTCAATCAGCGTATCGTAGCCACGCGGCAGCTTGGAAATAAACTCATCCGCTCCGGACAATCGCGCCATCTGCATGGCGGCGGCGCGCGACATCGAGGGATTCACAAGGCAGATGTTTTCATGGATCGACCGGTTGAAGAGCATGTTCTCTTGCAGGACGACGCCGATGTTCGATCGCAGCCAGGCGGGATCGACCTGGGCGATATCCTGGCCGTCAACGAAGACCTGACCGCTATTCGGAATGTAAAAACGCTGGACGAGTTTAGTAAGTGTTGACTTACCGGAACCGGAGGGGCCGACGATCCCAATCACTTCCCCCGGTCGCACCGACAGGGAGATGTCCTTCAAGACATCCTGACCGTCCTGTGAATACCGGAAGTTCACGGATTTAAAGGTGATGGCGCCCTTGGGCGTCGGCAGACTGACGGCGACCGCCGGGCGCGGCTCCGGTGGCGCATTCAGGATGTCGGCAAGACGGGCTACAGAGACCTGTACCTGCTGAAAATCCTGCCAAAGCTGCGACAGCCGAAGGATCGGCTGCGATACCTGGCCGGCAATCATGTTGAAGGCCACAAGCGCCCCGACGCTCAGCTCGCCATTGATGACCGCCTGGGCACCAAACAGAAGCAAGGCGGCCGAGACGATCTTGTTGACGTATTGGATCGCGTTCTGGCCCTTGGCGGCCAGCATTGTGGTCGTGAACGACGAGCCGACATAGGCGGCCAGGCGCTCTTCCCATTGCGACGCCACGACCGGCTCGACCGCAGCTGCTTTCAGCGTCTGCACGCCCACCACCGTTTCGACCAGCAATTGCTGGCTATAGGCGCCACGCTCGAATTTTTCGTCAATCTGGACCTTGAGCAATGGGCGGATCAGGAAGCCGATCGCCAGATAGAACGGGATGGAGGCAACAACGATCCAGGCGAGTTTGGCTGAATAGGAAAACAGCACGAAAATGAAGACGATCGTGAAGATCAGGTCCAGACCCGAGAACAGTCCCTGGCCGGTCAGGAAATTGCGGATCGTTTCCAGCTCCCTGACCCTGGCGATCGTCTGACCTGTCGCGCGGGTCTCGAAATAACTCAGCGGCAGGTTCAGCAGGTGGCGGAAGAGCCGGCGGCCGAGTTCGACATCGATGCGGTTGGTGGTGTGCGAAAGGGCATAGGTCCGCAGATACTGCAGGATGACGTCGAACAGGCCAACGGCGGCCAGACCGATAACGAGCACGATCAGCGTCGAATAGCTTCTATGTGCCAGCACCTTGTCGACGACCACCTGAAAGAACAGCGGTGTCACCAGAGCAAACAACTGGACGAACAGAGACGCCAGCAGCACATGGCCCAGAGCACGACGATAGCGCCAGATTGACGGCAGGAACCATTGAAACCCGAAATTCTGCCGCGAGGCACCCGGACCGGCAAACCGGCGTTGAACGAGGATGAAGGATCCGTTCGTTGCATCCAGGACTTCGCGCGCCGACAGAGAGCGGGCGGAAAAGTCGACGGCATTGATCAGCCGGTAGGTTCCGTCGGGATTGGCGCCGCCAAAGACCGCAAAGGTTCCGTCTGAAAGAATAGCCACCGCCGGAGCGGGAAGCGTGACAAGGCGCGCTTCGCCGGCGACGCTTACGACACGAGCCTTGAGGCCGATGCTCTTGGCGGCGCGCAGGATATCGTCCGGCTCGGCATGCTGTTTGAGAGCAAGCTCTCTCGACAGTGTCTCCGGCTTGGAGCCAATGCGAAAATAGCCGGCGATGGCAACCAATGCCGCAAGTCCGGAATCCGGACCCAACACCTCCTCGGCTATTGCGTCTGATGGCTCGCCACCCTCGGCGACAAGAACACTATCCATCGGGCGCAATCGTCAACACGGGTGAGACACGACGCTTGTTCCTGAGCAGGAGCGCCAAAACTCTCCGGCGCTCCTGACATGACGATGATCCGTTATGCAGCATTGGATATCGGGATTGCCGGCTGCGAGACGAGCGTGGCGTCCGCGGCAAGATATTTGGTGGTGCCGTCGGTGGTCTGGTACGAGCTCGTTCCGGTGATCGACGACCCATCGGAGAAGGATTGAGCGCCATCGGTCGAAGGCAACAGGTTTATGAGCTTGATGCCGGCTTCCGACATGGTCTCGAGTTCACCGGCATCGGTAACACCGTTCTGGTTGGCGTCGCGCCAGACACGGAACTCGCTCCAGCGTGCGTCGTTGGCATCAAGGACATTATCCTGGTTGGTGTCGAACACCAGCCGCAGGCCATCGAGGTCGGAGATCGAACCGCCATTGGCCGCCACTTGATCCGGTGTTGCCCATTCGGAGAAGGCCAGTTCCTTCGATTGATCAATCACGCCATCCGGTCCGGCCTGCCCATTCTCACCGAGATCAATGGCCAGGAAGCCGTCCTGCGGGCCGACCCAGGCTGTTCCGTCCCGCGCACCATCACCGTTCCAGTCGAAGGTCGTCGACGAACCGGTCGCCAGAGCTGTAAGATCGAGTGGCCGCAGATCGATGTGGCCATCGCCGTTCAGATCGAGCAACACCGGGTTATGACTGGTACGCGGCGTCGGCCACTGATCCGCCATCACAAGGTTGTTTTGAGATCCTCCGCCTTGGTAGATATAACGCTGCCAAGCCGTGTTCTTACCCGAACTGTCGTATTGATAGTTCGTATAGCCACCATCGTCATTGTAGGAAGTTGCTGTGTGAATGATGTTGTTGACGAAGTTCTGGACCAACCGCGTCCAGGGTTGGTTATTGTTCACATCATGGGAGGTCGCCGTATAGGTGCCTGATGTATCGCTGTAAACATTCTCCGTGATTAGCTGACCACTCGTCGTATAGACATTGGCAAGATAAGACCAACTCTGCGAATTATTGACGTCATAGGCATAAAGTACCTTGCTGCCGTCATCGTAGTTGACATTGCGGTTGGTCATCTGCCCGGCGGTGTTATACGTCTCATTGATCGTCGACCACGACTGTGCATTGGCCGGATCCCAATAGTTCACGCCGCGGGTACCATCGTCGTAGTAGACCGTCTGAGATACGGTTTGACCGCTTGCTGCATCGAAATTGTTGTCAACTCGACTCCAGGACTGCGCGTTGGTCACATCGAAGTCGATTGCACCCGTTCGTTGTCCAGCCGCATTGTAATAGTCGATATGCTGCTGGGCGCCCGTCGGGGTATAATACAATATGGCCGACTTGGTGCCATCATCATTGTCTTGCTCGACATGATAAAGCTGGCCAGTGGTATTATAAACCTGGACGTAGGTCGACCAGCCTTGGGTATTCGCCACATCATAGCTGTAGACGTTCCTTGATTGATCATCGTGGTAGATGATCTCCTGGGTCATTTTCCCAGTCCCGCTCACATCGTAACTGTATTCCACACGCGTCCAGTCGTTTGAATTGGTCACGTCATAGTCGACAGCATTGGACTTCTGTCCCGCGCTATTAAAGTAGTCGATATGCTGCTGGGCACCGGTCGGCGTGTAGAAGGTGATTTCTACTCGCGTGCCATCGTCATTGAATTGCTTCTCAAGCGTCTTCTTGCCGGTCGCGTCATAGGATTGCTCGACCCGTGTCCAGGTATTGGCGTTGAGCGGATCATAGAGAATGGCGGAAGTGGGGATGCCCGCCTTGTTGGCGTTGGCGACGCTGAGCGTCTTGCCGCTCGCCGCGTCATAGGTCGTAGTGACCGAGGTCCCGTCGCTGGCGATCGCGATCTGCGACGTCTTTCGTCCCTGCCCGTCGCTGGTGACCCGCAACGTCAGGCTACCCATGGCCGAAACCGTATCGATAACGGTCTTCGTGACAGCGCTGCTGGCGTTGAGGTCAACCTTCGTCAGCGTGACTGAGCCGTCCGCATGCGTGACGGAGGTCTCCGTGTGATCGATGACACCATCATTGTTCGAGTCTTTGCTCAGCACCGTGATCAGGCCATCCGTGCTGGTGGTGATCGTACCTTTGGCGATGACCGCACCGCTGGCGTTGGTTTCCGTGACAGTCGTCGCAGTCGAGCCATCGACCTGAAGCTGCGACTGCATGACCACTTCAAACGTTCCGTTACCATCATAGTCGTATTTGACCGTCTTGGTATGACCGTCAGCGGAACTACCGGTCTCGACCTTGGCGGCGATCGCCTGCTTCCAATAGACCTTGCCGGCGAGCAGATAGGTCGCCTTCTGTGCCGTGGCGTTGTTCGTCACGATCGACACCGTTGCGCCGGTCGTATCCGCCGTCAGCGTTTCCACCTGGTCGACCGTGCCGTCGCCGTCGACATCCTTCGAGGTCGTACGCACCATACCATCAGACGATTGCTGGATCGTGGTCTTCGTCGCCAGCTTGTTGGTGGTCAGATCAGTGTCGGAGATGACGCTCGTCCGGCTGCCGTCGGCATTTTTGGTATCGACCTCGACGCGGTGGCGATCAAGCGTTCCATTGCCGTCAAGATCCCAGTCCGTCGTGGTCTGCAGGCCATTGGCAGTCGTCGTGGTGGTCGAGCTGTCCGCCTTTACCCCGGCGGCCTTGTAATCAATGACAGTCAGTGTCACGACGCCGGAATCCGCGGTCACCGACTGCTGGTGCTGGTCGACAACGCCATCGCCATTGGCGTCGCGGTCGATCGTCACCGTCTGCTTGTCAGCGCTGGTGAGCGTGATCGTCTTGTCGAGCAGCTTGCCGGAAGCGTCCATCGTGGCGACAGTCTCACGCTTCGCTCCGTCGGCAAGGCTCTCGATCGTGTCGCTGACGGTCTGTGTCGCAAGCCCCGTGCGTTGCTCGCTGGTCGAGACAATCTCACCATCGGCGTTGGTCGTCGTGACGAAGGTGGAGATCGCCGTGCCGTCCGCCTTGGTGGCGGACATGGTGCGTGTCTTGGTGCCATCGGCATTGATCACGGTCACGTCGGTCGAGGTCTCACCGTAGGTGCCTGAACCTGTCAGATCCGACTGTGTCGTGATCGATAGACCATTGGCGCTGGTCTTGGTCAGGTATCGGCTGGTAAGCATCGTCCCCGTAAGATAGCTGACAGTCTCCGTCTTAGATCCATCGGTATTGAGCACTGTGACATCTGTCCGGCTCTTGGTGAAAGTACCGGAGCCGGTCTGATCCCACTTTGTGACAACGGACAGTCCGTCGGCGGAGGTATCCGTCTCGGTCGTCGCCTTACGGACCAAATTGCCATTGCTATCGGCAACGTCGATACGCTCTACGACGGTCTTGCTGACATCCGCGTTGATGACCGTAGTGTCCATAAAGCTCTTGTTGGTGACACCATTCCCATCGGTGTCGTAGTTGGTGGTCTGGCTAAGGCCATCGGCACTGGTGATGATCGTTTTTGTGTGAGAGATCGCACCCGTACTCGTGAGATCGGACAAGGCCAGCCGCACGCCACCATCGTCGCTGCGGGTCGTCACCGACTTCTGGTCCACCACGCCGTTGCCGTCGATGTCGAAGGTTACCGTGGTCGTCTTTTTGTCTGCGCTCAATGTTGTCGTCGTCGTGTTCGCAACGAGCCCTGTATTGATTACAGTCTCGGTCGTCGAACCATCCGCATTAAGCGTCATGACGTCCCTTGTCCTCCTGACCTCGGAGAGAACGACGTCTGGATTGTTAAGTGCCCAGGTCTGAGCACCGCTTGCTGTATGTGCCAGCCCTTCTGTGGAATCAGCGGCCTGCTGAGCCAAGGAGGCGCGGGTGGTCCCCGCGGCTATCGCGCTTACCCAGCCCTCGGCGGCGCCCGCTTCCGGTGCTCGTCCAAGCGCATTCTGGTACATCAGCTTGGCAAACTGGAGATCAGTGAGCGTACCGTATTTCTGTGCGAACTCGGGCGACCCAAGCAGAGAGGTAGCAATCTGAACTGCCGTCGTTCCGGATTTGAATTGCGTCGTAAACGTGGCAAATCCGGTGGCGTCGGGGTCACGGCCCAGAATCGCACGATAGAGGCGGTAGATCTCGTTGCGTGTCGTCGCCCCGACCAAGTCGTTGGAAACGACCGTGGTCTTCGCCAGTCCATTAGCGGATGTCGTGACGCTTATCTGTTCGATTGGTGCGGTGTTGCTCGATCGGGCAATAGCCTCCTTGCGGTCACCATTGGCCAAGAGCGTCGTGACATCCGAAACGACCTGCTCATAAACTCCGTCGCCATTGAGATCGGAGCTCGTCTTCGTCGACAGGCCGTTGGCCGATGCCACCGTCACAGCGCGGCTGTTCAGTGTCGTGGTGCCAGCCTTGTAGGTTTCGACCGTCTTTGTTGTCTGGCCTGTCGCATCGATGGCCGACGTGGCCTTGATATCGAGTATACCATCACCATCGATATCAACCTGGCTGGTAACGGTCTTGCCATCGGCCGTCGCGGTATTCGTTGTCTTCGACAGCAATGCACCGGCGCTGGTGGTCACCGTGTCGACTTCGGAGGTCGAACCATCAGCATTGAGCGTCTTGGTCGATGTCGCAACCCGGTCGCGTGTGGTGTTGCCGTCGTAGTTATATTCCGTCTTGGTAACGAGACCGGTGGCAACCGTTGTGACCTTGGTCTGATCGATCGCGGTTGTCCCCGCGTAATCGGTCGTGGTGACCAAGGTCGAGCCGTCGCTGTTGAGCGTCGTTACCTTCGTCGTCTTGGTATCGAAGACGCCGTCGCCGTTGACATCCTTCTGGACCGTCGTCGACAGACCATTGCCGGAGGTGAGCGTCGTCACCTTATCGAGCAGGACACCGGTATTGCTCTTGTCGGTCACCGTCTCGGTGCGGCTGCCATCGGCATTGATGACTGTCTGGTCCACCGTCGTCAGATCGGTCGTGCCATCGCCATTGAGATCGCTGGCCGTGGTCGTCGTCAGGCCGTCGGCGCTGATGGTGGCAACCGTTTTCGCATGCAGGACGCCATCGGCGCTTGTTGCGGTCGTCGTGGTCGTCTGGCTGCCGCTGGCGTCAACGACCTGTACGCTTGTGCTATCGGTATGCCCATCACCATTGCTGTCGGTGGTGACTGTCGTGGTCTTGCGATCGGCGCTGACGAGTGTAACGGTCTGGCTTTCCAGCGTGCCGTTGCTGCTCTTCGTCGCAACGGTTTCCTGACGCGTACCCGTGGCGTCCAGCACAATGACGTCGGAAACAGTCTGATCGAACGTGCCGTCGGCATTCGCATCCGTCTGCACGGTCTGTGTCAGGCTGTCGACCGATGTCGTCGTCACCGTCTTACTGATGACTGCACCGCTTGAGCTCTTGGTCGTGACGGTTTCGGTTCTGCCGCCGCCCGTGGCGGCAACGATAGCGTCGGTCGTCACGGTATCGTAGGTGCCGTCTCCATTGACATCCTTGCTCACCGTCTTCGACAGACCATCCGCGCCCGTCGTCGTCAACACCTTTCCGATCAGCGTTCCGTTGGGATTGAGAGTGCTGTCGATCTCGGTGATCGTCCCGTCGGCCGCCACCGCAATGGTCGTCAGCGTATCCGCCGCGCCATCGCCATTGGCATCGACCGAGATGTTCTTCGTCTTGCCATCGGCGCTGGTCGTCGTGACGCTCTTCGACAGCAGCACGCCGCTGGCACTCGTCTGCTGCACCGTTTCGGTGCGCGAGGCGTCGGAAGCAACCGTCGTCACATCAGATTGAACGCGATCGGTGACGCCGTCTCCTGTCAGATCCGTCGATACCGTGGTCGACAAGCCGCTCGCCGCGGCGACCGTCGTGACCATTCCGCGCGCCGAGTTGTCGCCGTTGGTCGTCGTGACCACGGTGGTCACATCGCCGTTGGTAGCAATCGTGGTGAGTGTCTGGTCGCGTCTATCCACCGTGCCGTTGCCATCGAGATCGCTGGTGACGGTCCTGGTGTGGCGGTCGGCACTGGTGGCGGTCGCAATGCTCGACAGAAGCGTGCCGTTGGCGCTGCTGTCCTTCACCGTCCTCGTACGCGAACCATCGCTGGCAACAACGGTGACGTCGGAAACGATATCATCATAGGTGCCGTCGCCATTGACATCGGTGCTGGTCGTCTTCGTCAAACCGTCGGCGCTCGACTGCACCAACTCCTGGCTCAACACAGCGCCGGACGCGCTCAGTGTCTTCGTCGTCGTGGCGGTCGAACCGTCGGCATTCGTCGCGAAACTCTGGCTCTGGTCCGCCTTGCCGTCGCCGTCCTGGTCAACGGTCGTCGTTATCATCAGATCATCAGTGCTCGTCACCGTCGTCGTGCTGTCAACGACAGAACCATCCGCGTTGAAATCCGTCACTACGCGCGTGCGAATTCCGGTCGAATCCACAGTGGTGACATCGGTCTGCGACCGGTCGTAGGTACCGTTGCCATCATCGTCGAACTTTGTCGTGACGCTGTTGCCGTCGGCGCTGGTGGTCACCAGATCCTGGAAAGCCAGGCTGCCATCGGCATTATAGGCCTGGATGGTGTTCGTCTTCGATTGATCGGCATTGGTGACGACCGTCGACTTGACAATATAGCCGTTGGAATCACTGGCGAGAACCGCATCGCCCACCGCTCCGGTGGTGCCATCAGACTTGGTATAGGTCGTGGTCCCGGTGATTGCCGAACCGTCGCTGAACGTCTGGCCACTGCCCTTCGGCGTCAGGTCGATCGACGTGATGCCGAGCGAGGCCAGCGACACGAGCTGGCCGTTGACACTGACCTTGAAGTTCGACCACTGCGCATCACCGGCATCGAGCTGGCCGTTGCCATTGGTATCGAAAACATCCTTGATCGCCTCGAGATCGCCCGTCGCCGTCGGGTCCCATTGCGTGAACTCATATTCCTTCGAATTACTGATCTTGCCATCGCCGTCGGCGTCGAATACCAGGACGCCGTTGCCGTTGCCGGCCCAAGCCATGCGGTGCTGGTAACCGTCGCCATCGATGTTCACGAACTGAGACGAGCTGGAAAGCGCGTTGACGTTCAGGCCATTGCCTGAGAGGTCGAGGAGAACAGGACTGCCGGCGCCAATACCCCCATAGCTTTTCGCTCCTGCGCCTGGATCAGAGCCCTGCGTATCCTCATCATCCATAGAACTGGGATGTATGTCGCCAAGGGGCCCGGTCGGACTGCGTCCAGGGCCGTGGCCACCATAGGGACGCCCGCCGTATCCCCCAGGCTCCCCCCTCGCACCTTCATTCGGATTACTCCAGCCATCATATTTGGAAGAGCTAGAACCGTTGCCCAACCCACCAGTTGGTGAGCCTGCCGGCCCACTTGGACTGCGCCCTGGTCCGCTACCGCCAATGCCGCTACCTGCATCAGTGCCTTGTGTATCTTCATCATCCATAGAACTAGGATGTATTCCGCCTCCCCCGCCTCCATTTCCGTAACCTGCGCCGTTGCCTCCGGAGGATTGCGAATTATACGAGCCCCACGGTCCGACCGTAAACGGTTGCAGCTCTGGTGTGGTGGGGGTGGGGGTAATAGCTGGGGGCGATGTAAAGCTTTGCGGACTAGTGGTTGGTGGGGTGTAACTGATATTCCCAAGCATTGTGTTAAGTGCGTCAGGAATGCTAGGTGGCAGTATCGGAGCATCGTTTGGCTGAACGATTGCCGGTGCCAAAGAAGTGGGCGCCGCACCCCCTAGATCCTGAACTTGAGATCCGAATATTGCTTTCAAGATATCTTCATTCAGGTCTTGCTCCGCCTTGAGATAACCAAGGGCGTAAGTAGTTACCAGCATTGCTCCTTCGACACGGTTGAAGCTTTTCGCATCGACATTCTTGTTTGCCAAAAAATCAAAAAACTGCTGGCTCGTGATTACCTTTTCTGTTGTAGCTACGAGTCCCTCGATCTCTTTCTCATATGGATCAAAAAGTTCTGTTGCTTTGTCTACTCCGGCCCCTACCGCAAGACCACCGGCGATGGCGATGCCCGCTTGGATAGCCACTCCAAATGGCCCGGCTGCGTCGAGCGGAGAAAGAACGCCCATGAGGTACGTGGTAGTTGCCGCACCGGCACGAAAACTAGCGTATCCTTTTGCAGCTCCATATAAACCTTGATTTGCATACCCAAATCCGACGCTCGCAGCAAAGCCGATGCGCCCTGTCATCTTTTCCGCAAATTCGCGAGCCGCTTCTTTTTCCCAACCAAGTAGTTTCGAAGTCGCCAGACGGTTTGCATAGTCGGCCATAGCCGTGCCGTAGCCAACCCAATTGCTCGATCGTCCAAATACCCCATCATTTTGCTTACCTGAAGACATATTTCACCTTGCCTATAGTTGAGTTGGACTACGCTTGACTGCCGATATCAACGAATACAGAAAGAGGTGTGCAGACAGGTAAAATCCAGCAACCATCGTTGTGTTCTTGATAATGTTGAAAAACATTGGCTGCGCGAAACTGAGATTGTACAGACTCTCGGACGCGGAGAATTGAAAACTGGATACAACCGCCGTCGAGATGGAAACAAAAAATGCAGCAAACAATATTTTTCTATAGTATAGATTTTTTCTAATATTTAAATTCCACAATAATGCAATGATTGTCCACAAGATGAGGACAGCACTTAAAACGGAGCCCGCGAGGATAAATGAAATTTTCTCGAGCTCACTAAAATCACCAAGATCAATACTTTCTCGAATGCGAAGATTTGGAGGCCAAAAATAAATATAATATTTTTCTAGATAAAATAGATGATTCTCAGGTATTTCTCTCAGAATTACTATGTATAAAAAAAATGACAGAACCAAAGAAAAAACAAACCCCTTGCCCACAAAAGAAACGTATATTTTCTCTTCGGCGAAGCCGACATCTCCTAAATCGATGTTTTTGCTATTCTTTTTATCATTTTCACTGATCATGTCCCACCCGTTTTGCATTTCGGAGCATCCGAGTAATGCGCGGAATTTATACTAATCTCCGCCCCGCAACGGAGAATTACTTCGATACGACCTCGCCACTATATAGCGTGCAGTCTGCCATTGGCGTGCCGTTCCGCTTTCTTGTTATCTTGCAATTCCCACATATAATCGCCACGAACCGTAACAAAGCGGTGCCAAAGCCTTAAGATTCGACCGAAATACGCGTTGCAACTCTACGTATACGCGTATTTCACACATTGACAAGATTGGAATTTAGAGAATTGAGCGAATTAAGCGAAAATAACAGCAATGCATCCGAAATACGCTCAGATCATCCCGAAGGCGAAGCCGGCCTTGCCGCGCAATGTATCGCGGCCCTGTTAACCCGACACGGCATTCCAAAGTACCGTTTTGCCGTCACCGTTTCCGAAATCCTGGGGCTTTCCTATTCTTCCGCAAATCGCCGTCTGACGGCGAATGCCTCGTGGTCGCTGGAGGAATTGAAACGTGTCGCTGAGCATTTCAACGAAACACTGGAAGAGCTGATCACACTCAATAGTGCGGATGCGCTGCTTGATGCTTCCATTGTCATTGACAACCACATCGTGCCCTGCCGGATCCGGCTGGGAGATGTCGTTGGGCAGGTGCCTCCGGGAACCCTGGTTGCCGCCGAGATCGATGGTGCGTGGCGCGTGATGCCCACTGACGCCAGATCGATCATACCGGCACACGCGGTCACCCGTCTGTTGATCGAACCGACTGTCTCCCGCCGTCGGGTCGCCATTCTCGACGACCACGCCGACACCGCGGAAACCATCGTGCATTACATGGAAATGGCAGGCCTCGATGCGGTCGCCTTTAACGATCCGCAAGCCTTGCAGGACCATGCCGATTTCGATGCCTATGTGCTCGACTGGATCATCGAACGGGACGCACGCCGCCAGACCGCGCTGGAGCTGGTCGAGAACATTCGCGCGCGCAATGCCCTTTGCCCGATCGTTATCCTGACGGGGCAGATCAGGACGGGCAATGCCGACGAAGAGAATATCGCCGCGGCTCTGGCCCGGCACAATTTGAAATTCTTCACCAAACCGGCAAGCATGCCGATCCTCCTCGCCGCTTTGAACTCGAGCTTCAAAACTGCATGATCGTCAGCAATTGCTGCCGGCGTATCGGCTTGTTCAAGACCGCATCAAAGAGAGACAGATCATGCTTCGAACCATGATGTGCGGCTGACATCGCGACAAGCTTGGTCTTATGGCGCAAGTCCGTCTTGCGGATCTGCGCCGCCAGCGCCGATCCGGTCATGATCGGCATGTCGAGATCGATGAAGATGACCGAATAGATGTGTGCGGCCAGTAAATTCAGCGCCGTCATGCCGGAAGGAGCCATGTCGGTCACAAATCCAAGCTCCTCAAGCACGTTCGAAAGGCCTTTCAAAAGGTCAGGATGATCGTCGACGACGAGTACCCGCTTTTGAGCGTCGGACGTCTCATACGAACTTTCCGCCGCCGGGACTGCGGGTATTGCAAGCTCGAATATGCTGCCGCCTTCTGACGGGCTGCTGATTGCCATGCGCGCACCAAGCTGTCGCAACAAAGTCTGGACAACCGACAAGCCAATGCCTCGCCCGCTGCCAAGACTGAACAGCCCCTTCGCGAGACTGTTCTCGATAACCCGTGGCGGCAATCCAGGCCCGGTATCCGTCACGCGCAACGCCAATTCGCCCGCGGCCTCATCGAATGCTGCGAGATCGACCTGAACATAGCCGATGGGCGTATATTTGACCGCATTTGAAACGAGGTTATGCAGCAGTTGCGCAATGCGCTCGCTATCCGCGACCACAAAAACGGCCTCACCGGGGCCTGTTTGCCGCAGTTCCAGATGCTTGGCCTTCGCCGCGGCCTGATAATTTTCCACCACCTCCCGAACGAGTTCCCCCGCCTCGAACACGCCCGGTTGCAGCTCGATATATCCGGTTTGAGCACGAGCCAGCGTCAGCATGTCGCGAAGCTGGACGGCCAGACTGTTGGCCGCCCGGCGGATGCGCGCTGTCAACTCACTTCGGGTTTTCGTATCTTGAGGTCGTTCCAGCACATCCAATGCCGAGACGATGACCTGAAGCGGGGTTCTGAGTTCGTGGCTGACCATTGCGAGGAAATCGATCTTGTCTGCGACAGCCGCTTCCGCAGCCGCCAAGGCGCGCGTCTTCGCCATGATCGCCCACCAGTAAAATATCGAAATGATAACAAAGGACAGAATTGCGCAAACCAACAATCCCGCAATCACAAGAATGATTGTGTGCCCTGCCTGGATGGTCTCGTAAGACCTTTCTTTCAGTTCGCTATCCTGGTCCCAGGCCGCTTTGGATACTCTATTCAAGGCATCGGATATATCTTCCAATTTGGGCAGCAACGCCTGAGCATCCGCCGATGATAGGCCGGGCTTAATCGCAGGCAGGACGTCTGCCGCGAATGCGGCCAGGGCGGCTCCATCCTCGGAAAAGCCGGGAAGCTTCCTATATCCGTCGTTCAGATCGGAAGGCCGCACTATGATATCGATGCCGGATATAAGGACATCGATGTCAAATGAAAGCCCATCCGGTTCAGCGGCAGATCCATCGGCAATCGTCTTCAAATCCAGCCTGACGGTTTCAAGCTCCCTCAGGGCCTGCGCGGTCGGCTTGTAGAAATATAATGGGTTCCTGGCGATGGTGGAATCCCAAAGCACGTATTCTGCTTTTATGGCGCTCCAATTATACGCCACGACGCCAATACATATGGTTGCAATTACTGCGGGAATGCTGAACCACGCCAGATGGAATAATCTCATTCCACTTCTATCCCGCATAGCTGCCAGACCAGGTATGACGACGCAGCTGGCGTGTCCAGTTCCTCCCTGAAACTGTCGCGAGGATACATGACGAAGACCGGTCCGAAATCTCTGACCGTCAAGCGGATGCCATCCTTGCCGATCGCAAGGATCGTGCCGTACTTCTCCAGATAGTCGGCATCCACCTCCACGCTGAAATCATCGAGCGCAATAAGGCGCAGTGTCTTTCCCGTCGCGCCGACTTCGCTCAATACCTTGCTCAGCAAAGGTCCGGTGAAGTCGCTTTTGGGAGTCCATGGCGTCGATGTCGCCACCGTCGATGTCGGCAATGCGAGAAATTCGCGTTCGGACATCTCGTAGACATTGTTGGCGCTGTTCGTTGTTCTGCCAATTTTGCCTGATATCGTCAGGAAGACATCCGGCGTGCATCCCTTCGGAATATGTATCGCCGCGTTCGCGATGTCCGCGCTCAACCACATGCCAACCAACAACGATCCGAGCGTAATTACTAACTTTTTGGACATGCCTACCAATCCTGCAACCATTTTGTAGTCTGGCATAGTTCCGATCATTTTCGAAGGGTATCACGTCCCCGTTGTGATGGATCGTTTGGACAGACGACATGGTTTGTGTAGGCCACGCAACGCTCTTCTTTATCAAGGTTCGTTTCAGCTGCGTCTTATCGTCCACAGACCGCCAAAATTACGATGCGCCCGATGACACTTTCGGCAATGGTCCATATGTTCTGCCGGCTGACGGATTTTTGTTAGTCAAAGCAGATGTATCGAGTGAGGCCAGAGCAACGTGATTTCCGTCTTTTGTGTGCTGCGATCCGGTGGCGAATACAAGGCCGACCATGTGTTGCGCCTACGCACGCAAGTGGTGAATCATCTGCCCAATGCGGCTTTCCAGTGCCTCTCCGATATTGAGATCGAGGACGTTCGGACCCTGCCGCTGATGTACGACTGGCCGGGCTGGTGGTCGAAGATGGAGCTTTTTCGGCCGGGGATCTCAGGGGACATCCTCTTCATGGACCTCGACACCTCAATCGTTGGCAGCCTTGCCGATATCACATCCGTCAACCAGCTCACCCTGATGCGCGATATCTATCGTCCGCAGGGCTTGCAGTCATCGATCATGTATCTGCCGGAAGCTGCTCGCGAGCGGATCTGGGCCGAATGGATCGAGCGACCACGGCATTGGATGGATCTCTATCACAAAGGCGGCGACCAGGCGTTTCTGGAGCGCTTCTGGCTCGATCGCGCCGGCCGCTGGCAGGATCTATTGCCTGGCCAGATCATCTCCTGGAAATCGCATGTGCGACAGGCGCTCCATGATGATGAAAGCGGGAACGGCTCGATCCCGGCAGACGCCCGGGTGGTGATCTTTCACGGCAAGCCGCGGCCTTGGGATATCGGGTGGTAGTCGTCATTCGCGCAAGAAGACGAACCAAAAGGAATGCCGCTCCTGAGGTAGAATGAGCGAAGGGGCGACTCGACAGCTTAGGAGTGGACATCACATGATCGACCAACGGGAAATTCGCCACGCATTCGAACAATCCAACTGCTCTATCATGCGCCGTGAAGAAAGGGATTCCGGGGCTATTCTTTTCGTTCTGAAGTGATCGCCGAATGGTTTCCGGCCAGTAGTCCGCCGAGATGCCAATGCCACTTAAGCTGGGTAGGTGCTCTATCGTAGGCGGCGTAATCGTCGCCTCAGAGAACAGGGGGAAACGAGTGCCTTTTCATCTGCTTGCTGCGAGTTACTATTCGTCGCCCTGCCCCATTTACAGAGCGCTCACCTAAAAATTGCCCCACGCACTAATTCGCCCAGCAAAAACAACCGCCCGACCGAAGCACAAGGTTCGCCCTTTTTTCCTGCCCTCTTAATCGGTCGTGTCTGGCGAGATTTTACATTCACCGTCGTTTCTCCTTTCGTTTGCGGCGATATATGAACCTGTTCTCTATGGCATGCTCTCGCCGACTGGCGTCGAGGCCCGATTCGCCGCGCCAACGCCGGCAGCTCCCGCGCCGATAATGGCGACATCGACGCTGCCGCCCGCCAAAGTTTCACCAGACATTCCGTTTCCTCGAGAAGAAGCCGCTTACCTTGCGATCGACCATGTTGATCCTATAGCAGGCACCTGCCCTGCGGACTAAGGGGGAAAATCGACATGAGGTCATGATCGGCATTCATGGGTCAGTCGCCGTGCTTGGGAATTAAAACGCAAAAATCCGGCGCTTCGTGCTTTCGGATACTGGCACTTTGGGCAGTTTTGGTTTGGGGTCAGGGTTTGAGGTTTTTTGTCCGACTGCGTCGGCTTTGCCTCCTTGCGGGCCCCTGAGAAGGGGTTAACTCCGAGAGCAAAGCCGAAGGGTTTGTCCGCTCGACCGGTTAGCAAATACGACAAAGCCCGCTTGATGCGGGCTTTGTCGTATTTGGTTGCGGGGGCAGGATTTG